>NZ_JAUBUI010000095.1:0-20955 GCF_036705385.1 Microcoleus sp. B3-A4
TTGGGCGTGAAGTCGGTTTCGATCGTCGGACGCTCAAACAATTTACCAATTACCAATTACCAATTACCAATTACCAATTACCAACTTGCGTTATTTCTGTTTTAGGACTACCAACGTAATGTCGTCAAAAACTGTATGTTTGTCAATATGTTGCAGCAGATGATCGATTACTGCTTGTCGAATTTCTTCAGCCGTTTTGTGGCGATTTTCTTTGACCACTTGGCACAATCTTTCTATGCCGTAATACACTTTATTTATATTTACAGCTTCGGTAATTCCATCTGTGTAAAGCACTACTACATCCCCTGGATTAAGATGCACTTGAACTTGGGAAACAAAGTCAGCAATATCTTCCTCTAATCCCACAGGAAAGCCGAGTTCCATTGTATCGATCCGTTCGATGTTACCATCAGTACGGACTACAATTATTTCTTCATGTTGACCGCTGAGGGTAAAGTTACTATCTTGATAATCTAACAAAGCCAAGGTCATGTTTTTAGACGAGTCTATGCGCTCGATATTGGCATAAAGGGTGCGGTTTAACACATCAAGAAACTTCACCGGATCGGTTTCGTTCATTTGTTGGAGAGTGCGGACGGCGGTTTGCGCCATAATCATTAATACGCCACTTTCTAAACCATGTCCCGTAACATCGCCGATGCTAATTTTTACTTTATCATTTTGGGTTAGCACGTCGTAGTAGTCGCCACCAACTTCATCGGCAGGTTGCATATATCCAGCTATTTCTAATCCTTTAATTTTATCAAGTTCTGATTGTTTGGGCAAGATCATTTGTTGCAGTCGTTTCGTGACTTCTAACTCAGCACTGAGGCGGATGTTTTCGGCTTTAAGTTTGTCGTTGAGGCCGCTAATTTCCTGGTTTGCTTGGGCGAGTTGGGCAGTGCGTTGTTGCACCTTTTCTTCTAAAGTTTGATAGAGACGGGCATTTTCGATGGAGATCGCAGCTTGGGCGGAAATGATGTTGAGGACTTCTAAGCGATCGCGCGTAAAAGCCCCCGCTGTTAAATTATTTTCTAGGTATAAGATGCCTACCAACTTACCTTGATTAATCAGGGGGCTACACAAGATAGATTTAGGTCGCTGCTGAATAATATACGGGTCAGATGCAAACCTGCTTTTATTCGTTGCATCATCGATCGCAAGAGTTTCTTGCGTGCGTTCTACATAATTAACCAACGAGATAGGAATCTCTTGACTTTCAGCCGCTGACTTGGAGATTAATTGACATCGTTCACCCGTACATTGAGCTTCAATTTTCCACTTACCTGCTGGGTCAGGTATAATGAAATAAAACTTTTCTGCTCCGGCGTTTTCCAGCAAGACTTGCATCAAATTCGAGAGTAACTTATCTAAATGAACTTCCCCTGAGAGCGCTTGGGAGGCTTTGATAATTGTTGATAAATCCAGCTCGTTTGCAGAACCTGAACTGGTAGAAGTGATAGTGGTTCTGGTCTGAACAATCGTTGCGTCTCTTCCACTCGGAGGGCTGTTTTTCCTACCGACGACTGGTGCGAGTAATTCAGCATGGCGCTCTTCTAAATCTTTAACTTTTGCCTTGGCTCCCCAGCGAATATAAGCATAGTAAGCTTCTATCATGTAGGTACGCGCTACTTTCTGACGACCTAAAGTTAAATAAAATTCTGCTGCTAGTTCATTGGCGAGGGCTTCGTGCTGGACATATCCATTTTCCTTGGCTCCATCTATCGCCAGGTCGTAATATTCCATTGCTGAGAAAGATTGCCCTAAGACGCGGGCTTTTTCTGCTTCTACTAAGTCATACTTATGCTGGTAATTGGCTGGGCAATGGAACGCCCATTTTTTTAGGCTTTTCTGAGTTTCTTCTACTTGGTTGAGGTATTCTTGTTTCTTTTCTTCCTCTCCTGAATCTTCCTGAGCATACTGGGCTAAAAGAATCAGACAATAGTAAAAAGTATGTTCAATAAAACTAATATTTGATTGAACGTAACCTGAATATTTAAACCCCTCTCTTGCAAACTCGATAGCTTCTTCATACTGCTTAAACAAATAGCAAACTACAGTTTTGGCAAAATAAAGCCTGAACAAGCAAATGAAATTCTTTACTTCTCTTAAATAAGAGATAGCTTTTTCCTCATTTAATATACTGCCCATCAAGATCAGCTTATTATCTGTCATCCCCCTTAAATTTTCTACTAATTGACCGAGGATTTTGAGTAAATATAACTGGTGTTCTTGGGACAATCTCTCTGCCAAGTCAATATATAGTTGTTGCTGTTCTTGCACGTAGTCTAGATGCTCTGCCTTGAAAAATAAATGCGAGCAATAGTAATCAGCAGCATGACAAGCATATTCTATATCTCCAAATTCTAAGCCGCTATTAATTGCTTGACGAAGGGGTTCTATCGTTTCCCTAGTATGCTTTTTGAGGTGGATAATACCGATGGAAACATTAACTAAAACTTTAGAACGAAACTCTCTAGCATCTAACTTATCTAATAGCTGCAAAGCCAGTTGCCCCAGTTGATAGGATAAATTTATATCTGAGAATAGCCAAGATACGAATATACCGTAAACAGAATAGGCGTAAGTAGATTGCGGCGAATTCCCGTACTGACGAGAAAGTTCCACCATAGTATATATAATAGGTAGCGATAGCGGGCTTTCTGCAAAGCAAGCAGGTGGGAATATAAGAACTAAAAGCTGCATAGCCGCCTGCTTGTAGGGTTCGCTCATTTCAGGCAGGTTTGCTAACTCCTCAATATTGAGTTCTTGCGGGGGTGATTCATATAGGGTCACTCCTAGCATCTTTAGAACTTGTAGTCCGGCATCTAAGCCATCATTATTTTGATTTTTAGCGAGGTAAATTCTAATTTTTAGTTCGTATAAGTTGACTTGTTCGAGGATTGTTTTGGCTTTTTGAAACACGCGATCGCACAAAATTTCCGCTCGTTGTAAATTGGCATTGAGATATTCGGCTTCCGCCGCTTCCCGATAAAAATTAAATGTCAGATCGTATCTACTTTCCCAGCTATCTTGGCTCAGAAGTTCTATACCTACATTCAAATAATTAACAGCGGCTTCATATGCAGTAGCTGCCTTCGCTTTCTGTCCAGCAATCAGGTTTAATTCAGCCAACTCATCTTTTTCTGACTGATTAGTTAGCAAATCTGTGCCAAAATTCAGTTGGTTAACCAGAGCAAAAATATTATCTTTTCGCTCTTGCTCTGTTGTATTATTCAGCAGTAGTTGACCAATTTTCAGGTGAGTGGTTTTTTTGTCTGACTCTGGAATCAAAGAATAGGCTGCTTGTTGCACCCGATCGTGCAAAAATTTGTATTCAACTTTGATATCCCGTACAGATGCCAACTCTTCCTGGGCAAAGACTAGAGGAATTTTGTAATTTTCAGACAGCGGCAGAATCAAACCTGCTTGCAGTGCTTCCCACAAATGAGCAGCCGTCGCTATGTTTGATTCTTCATTGACAATTGATAAAACTTCTAAGTTAAATTGGTTGCCGATACAAGCCGCTAATTTTAATGATTTCTGGGTTGTTTCAGGGAGTTTGCGAATATTGCGAGCAACCAGTTCAACGATATTGAAATCTGCGATGCCAATCGCCTGTATTTGTTGAATATCCCACTCCCAGCGGTCTGTATCTACTTGATAAACCAGCAGATTTTCCGAGTACAGCGTTTTGAGTAGCTGCGTTAAGAAAAACGGATTGCCTTGGGTTTTATTAAAAAGTAACTCGGAAAAAACTTTTATTTTGTCTGAATTTACGCTGGCATCGAGAGTGTCGGCGATTAATTGGTTGACGCTATCCAAAGCCAGCGCCTGAATGGTGATATTATTCACCACCGTTTCATTTTCTTGAATTTTTTCTAGGGTCTGAATTAAAGGATGAACGGGACTGACTTCGTTATCTCGATAAGCTCCAATCGTTAACAAATATTTGTTATCTGGGTCAGTAACTAAGAGTTGGATTAACTTTAGAGATGCTGAATCTGCCCACTGTAAATCGTCTAGGAATATGACTAGCGGGTGTTGGGGTTGACAAAAAACGCGAATAAATTGTTGAAATACCCGATTAAATCTGTTTTGGGATTCCGATGAACCCAGTTGAGGAACTTCAAGCTGTTTACCGATAATTAGTTCGACTTCGGGGATAACATCAATAATAACTTGACCGTTATTATCTAGCGCATTTAATAAGTTTTCTTTCCAAATAGCAATCTGTTGGGAACTTTCGGTTAATAGCTGACGAACTAATTCTTGAAATGCTTGGATTAACGCCGCATAGGGAATATTGCGCTTAAACTGGTCAAACTTACCCGCAATAAAATATCCCCTAGCTGCTACAATTGGTTTATGAACTTCATTGACGATTGAAGTTTTACCAATCCCGGAATAACCGGAAACTAACATCATCTCGGTGGCACCGAGGCTGACTCGTCCAAAGGCATCTAGAAGAATTTGGACTTCGGTTTCTCTACCATAAAGCTTCTGGGGAATGAGTAATTGGTTGCCGCGATCGCGTTGACCGATGGGAAAATTTTCAATCTTTCCAGTTGTCTGCAATTGCTGCAAACAAGTTTCCAGGTCAAATTTTAATCCCGCCGCACTTTGATATCGGTCTTCCGCATTTTTTGCTAACAGTTTCATCACAATATCTGAAACCGCTTGAGGAATTTCTGCTACCTCTTTAGGTGGGACTGGTTGTTTGGCAATATGACAGTAAACCAACTCCATCGGATCGGTGGTAGTAAATGGCAACTGTTTGGTCAGCATTTCATATAAAGTCACTCCCAAAGAGTAGAAGTCGGTGCGGTAGTCAATTGCTCGATTCATCCTCCCCGTTTGTTCGGGTGACATATAAGCGAGAGTCCCTTCCAGCAAGTTGGGATTGCTAATGCTTTGGTTTTTCAATTCCAAGCGGGATGAAATACTAAAGTCAGCCAGTTTTACTTTCCCTGTCTCTGGATTGATAATGATATTTGAGGGCTTAATGTCTTTGTGAATGATCGGTACTTGATGGAGATAGATCAAAGTTTCCGATAGAGCGATCGCTACCCTCAGCAACTCGGTTATTGACAGGTTATTGGCTGCCCTAAAATAATAAAGGGATAGACCCCCAAAATCTTCTAATATTAGCGCTAAACTATTCTGATAATTTTCTAAGTTGTAAGTTTTGACAATTCCTTCACACTCTAAATTTTTAGTAATTATAAATTCTTGCCTTAAATTTGTGATTTGTTCAAGGCTAGGATGTTCATTTTTTATTATTTTAACGATAACAAGCTGTCGATCCCGATTTCTTATCCCTCGATAAACAACGGTTCTGACTCCTTCGTAAATATTTTCTATAATTTCGTATCCTGAAAGAACGATCATTGTTTTCACCTTAGCCTTTTCATTAACTATTCTAAATCGATGTTATCTAGTTCATCCCGACTGGCGGTCATAATCGACTGTGGAACTGGGGGACAGCCTGCTTTGGTATTGCTTTTAGTGGGTTCGCTCATGTGGCTATCCTGAGTTAAAATGTAATAAGGGTAACAGTGTAGATAAGTATTTGATTTATGAATGGGAAATGAGGACTCTAACTTAGATACTATCTTTGATAAGGATTTCATATCTATTCTCCCATCCCCTGCCTCAAAGCGCAATTGGAATCGACATTAACTTATTATCGGCTCTCTCCTACTTATGGTGATAACGCAAGCTAATAATTTAGCAGGAGCGAGGGTTTCAACGTTCAGTCTCAGATAGTTAGTATCATCTGCTACTTTTAACACCAAGCATCGGGGAGAGCCGAGGAAAAAATGATGTGATTAGATGTTTGCATCGACACTGATGTCATGAATGCTGCACTGGGGCAAGCGTAACAAGTCGCTTTAGCTGTCATATCAAGGTGCGACTCGGCTAAAATGTGGCGCGCCACATTTCTGGGGCAACTGTTCAATTAATGCCATGATATAAATGTGTGGCAATGCTCATACTGACGATCGCCACCAACCAACAACCAATTTGGGCTAAAGCTACCAGAAGGTTGCCAGCCTCTGCGCTCTCAAATCGGTTCTATAAAACCGACACATTTTTAATGACGATAATTTTAACCAACGACGACGGCATCGATGCTCCGGGCATTCAAGCACTTTTGCAAGCAGTAAAGGGCAAGACAATTATGGTGGCTCCGCAGGGGCAATTGTCCGGCTGCGGGCATCAGGTGACTGCCCACAGTCCGATTCATGTCGATCGCCGATCGTCCGTGGAATATGCTGTAGGGGGAACACTGGCTGATTGCGTCCGCATCGCTCTTCATCATGTTTGTGCCAAGCCGGATTTGGTGCTTTCTGGCATTAACGCGGGTGGCAATTTGGGGGTTAACGTGTATATTCCGGGTACGGTGGCGGCTGTGCGGGAAGCAGCCATGCACGGTATTCCGGGAATCGCAATTTCCCACCGGATTAAAAGGCCGCTCGAAATAGACTGGGATGTCGCTACACTCAAGAATCAACGCGCACTGATTACCGGAGGCAGTCGCGGCATTGGGGCTGCGATCAAAAGCAGCGTTTTGCCCGTGAAAGCGCTGATGTTGCCTTTAATTATACCAATTCGCCCGATCGCCCAATTTAGCACAGACGTGGCGCTCAGCTTTCGAGCGCACCTTCGTGAGTCCGCGCACCATTTCCAAAATTGTTGGGCGTGAAGTCGGTTTCGATCGTCGGACGCTCAAACAATTTACCAATTACCAATTACCAATTACCAATTACCAACTTGCGTTATTTCTGTTTTAGGACTACCAACGTAATGTCGTCAAAAACTGTATGTTTGTCAATATGTTGCAGCAGATGATCGATTACTGCTTGTCGAATTTCTTCAGCCGTTTTGTGGCGATTTTCTTTGACCACTTGGCACAATCTTTCTATGCCGTAATACACTTTATTTATATTTACAGCTTCGGTAATTCCATCTGTGTAAAGCACTACTACATCCCCTGGATTAAGATGCACGTGAACTTGGGAAACAAAATCAGCAATATCTTCCTCTAATCCCACAGGAAAGCCGAGTTCCATTGTATCGATCCGTTCGATGTTACCATCAGTACGGACTACAATTATTTCTTCATGTTGACCGCTGAGGGTAAAGTTACTATCTTGATAATCTAACAAAGCCAAGGTCATGTTTTTAGACGAGTCTATGCGCTCGATATTGGCATAAAGGGTGCGGTTTAACACATCAAGAAACTTCACCGGATCGGTTTCGTTCATTTGTTGGAGAGTGCGGACGGCGGTTTGCGCCATAATCATTAATACGCCACTTTCTAAACCATGTCCCGTAACATCGCCGATGCTAATTTTTACCTGATCATTTTGGGTTAGCACGTCGTAGTAGTCGCCACCAACTTCATCGGCAGGTTGCATATATCCAGCTATTTCTAATCCTTTAATTTTATCCAGTTCTGATTGTTTGGGCAAGATCATTTGTTGCAGTCGTTTGGTGACTTCTAACTCAGCACTGAGGCGGATGTTTTCGGCTTTAAGTTTGTCGTTGAGGCTGCTAATTTCCTGGTTTGCTTGGGCGAGTTGGGCAGTGCGCTCTTCTACTTTTTGTTCCTGCGTGTGGTAAAGAAAGGCATTTTCTAGCGAGATTGCTGCTTGAGAAGAGATCAGTTTTAAAACTTCCAGCCGCGTCGGAGTGAAAGCGCTAGTTGCCAAATTATTTTCAAAGTAAAGTAAACCCATCATTTTGCCTTGATTGATGATGGGAATACATAAGACTGACTTGGGTTGATGCGTCCTGATATAAGGGTCTGTTCTAAAAGCTCCTTCAGCCTTAGCATTATTTAAAACGACAGTTTTGAGAGTCTTTTCCACATAATAAATAACGCTTAAGGGAACAACTTGCTCTAGTTCAATCGGGGGAGATAACAACACATTAATATCGCTGTCCTCAACTTCCCCAGCGGCTGCGATCGCAAAACCTTCTGACTGATTCAAAATCAGAAATCCTTTTTGAGCGCCAGCATTATTGAGCGCAATTTTCATAAATTGTAAAATCAGTTCGCTTAAAACAATTTCCCCAGAGATGATTTTGGAAAATTTAAGCACAGAAAGTAGCTCTAATCCTTCCAAGCTACCTCCTATTGTTAATGTCGTGGTATTAAAATCAAGACCGAGATTTTTTTGAGCTGTTATTCTCCCAAATATTTTTGGATACCTTGACTCTAAATCTTGGGCTTTTGCCGTAGCTCCCCAGCGAATATAAGCGTAGTAGGATTCGTTCAGATAGAACCGACTCATATGTTCGCGATCGCAAGCAAAATGAAATTCTCCAGCCAGTTCTTTAGCAATAGCTTCATCTTCCAGGCGTTCGTACTCTATCGCTCCCGATATCGCTCTTTCGTACAAGTTAATTGCTTGCTCATTTTGCCCCAAAATCCGCGCTTTTTCTGCCTCGATCAGGTCGTACTTGTGCTGATAGTTCATCGGCGCGTCTTGCGCCCAGCATTTCATTTTTTCCTGATGAGATTCTACCAATTCCAGATATTGCTGTTGCTCCCTCGGCGCAGCGCTGTTGTAATTAGCGAGCAGGATCAGCGAATAATAGAAGTAGTGAGCGGGAAACGTCATCATGCCGCTATCGCCTCTGAGGTGTTCGTGAGCTGCCAAAATGCAGGCAAGAGCCTGGGAATAATCTTTAAATAAATAACAGAGAAAGGCTTTGGCCTGGTAAACTAATAACAGCGTTGTTGCATTTTTGGTTTCCTGCAAATATACCAGCATCGCTGCTTCATCAAAACTTTTGCCTTGCAGCAGCATTTTATCTGATGATAATCCTTGCAAATTTAAAGTCAGTTGATGCCATACCTTAATGAAATTGAGCGGAAATTCCTGTTTGATTTTATTTAAAAGTTTGATATATTCCCTAATGTTTACATCGACAATTTCTAAGCGTTCGCCGCTCAAGAATAGGTTGGTACAATAGTGGAGTACGCAATAGCCTGCATATTGGTAATCTCCCGTTTCCAAACCGGCTTGAATCGCCTCTTCTAACGGTGCAATACTTTCCTTAGCCTGCTCTTTCCAATGGGATATCAAACCGTAAAATGGCGCATAAACTCGACATTTTAGTTTGTTGTCAGGAAAAATATCTAGGAGTTTAATCGCCAACTGCCCGCAGTAATATCCCGCGTCCAAGTCTGCCATCGGCCCGCACAAAATTATGCCGTAATTTGCGTAAGCGATCGCTGCCAGAGCTGAATAACCCCGTTCCACACAAAGATTGACCTTCGTTAAAACGATCTGAACAAAGGTTGAAGGCGCTGAGATCGAAGCAGCAGCCGTTGCCGTTATCAAGATTCGCAGAGCTGCTAGCAAATAGGGATCGGTCATTTCGGGAAGGTTTTCTAACTCTTCTAATCTCGGCATCTGCACGGAACTGCTGCCCTCGCTGGGCGGAGGAGCTAGGGAAACTCCGAGCAGCTCTACCGCTTGCAGTCCGGTTTCAAGGGCTTTGGATAGCTGGTTTTGAGCGATATAAAATTCAACTTTTAGCTCGTAAACTTTCACCTTTTCGAGCAGGGTTGTTGCCTGTTGCAGCGCTATTTCTGCCAGTGCAGCAGCTCTCTCGAAGTTGGTACACAAGTATTCTGCTTCTACAGCTTCTATATAGAGGTTGAGCGTGAGTTCGTAATTGCTTTGCCAGCTAGAAGCTGCCAGGAGTTCCATGCCCGCATTAAAATAATTGGCAGCCGCTTCGGAGGCTGTTGCTGCTTTAGCTTTCCGACCTGCGGCGAGATTCAGGGCAGCGAGTTGGTTTTTTTCTGACTGCTCGGTGATGAACTCGCTGCCGATATTCAGTTGATTGACGATCGCAAAAATGTTTTCTTCTTGCTGAGATGGGGTCGTATTTTTCAGCAGCAGTTGACCAATTTTGAGGTGAGTTAATTTTTTTTTGTCTTCGGCAATGAGAGAATAAGCTGCTTGCTGTACGCGATCGTGCAAAAACTTGTAAGGAATTTGCATAGATGCAGTTTGACGGCTGGCGATATCGTCAAGGTGCAAATTCTCTGCCAGTTCGCGGTCAAAAAAGAGCGGAATTTTGTAGGCGTCGTTCAAGGGGAGAATCAAACCTGCCTCTAGGGCAGACCACAGTTGATTTGCCGTTTCTACAGGAGATTCTTCATTGACGATCGCCAAAACATCTAAATAAAATCTGCTGCCGATACAAGCTGCTAACTGCAAAATCTTTTGACTTGCTTCCGGCAGCCTTTGAATCTGCTTTACCATTAACTCGACAACGTTATAATCCGCAATTCCTATCGCTTGAATTTCATCTATTTCCCACTCCCATTGGCGACTATTAAAATTGTAAGCTAACAGCTTTTCTTCATAAATATATTTTAGCAGTTGACTTAAAAAGAAAGGATTGCCTTGAGTTTTATTAAATAGCAGAGCGGATAGACTTTGGGATTTTTGGCTTTCCTTGAGAGTGTCGGCAACTATTTGATTGACATCTGTACTACTCAAAGGTGCGAGGGTAATTGTTGTTAAATTAGCTGAATTTTCTTGATTAGTTTTCAAAGTTTGCATCAAAGGATGCGTCGGACTAACTTCATTATCTCGATAAGCACCAATCATCAGTAGATATTGGCTGTCGGGGTTAGTCACTAGCAGTTGAATTAACTTGAGCGACGATAAATCAGCCCACTGCAAATCATCTAGAAAAATAACCAGCGGGTGTTCTGGTTGAGTAAAAACTTGAATAAAGCTGGCAAACACCCGATTAAATCGATTTTGAGCTTCAGTTGCTCCCACTTCTGGCACGGGCGGCTGTTCGCCAACGATCAGTTCAACTTCGGGAATAACTTCTGTAATAATTCGGCCTTGCTGGCCTAATGCGTTTAAGAGTTTTTGTTTCCAATTCTCTATCTGTTGCGGACTATCAGTTAATAGTTGGCGCATCAGATCCGAGAAAGCTTCTATCAGAGAAGCGTAGGGAATGTTGCGCTTAAATTGGTCAAATTTACCCGAAATGAAATAGCCATGCTGCCGGACAATCGGTTTGTGAACTTCATTAACTACAGCAGTTTTCCCAATGCCTGAATAGCCAGCTACTAGCATCATTTCCGCTGTCCCATTACTGATGCGGTCGAAGGCGGCTAGGAGTGTCTGAACTTGTTCAAATCGACCGTAGAGTTTCTGCGGAATTTGCAATTGACTTGATAAATCTTCTTGACCAATTTGAAAGTGGTCAATTTTCCCTGTAGTTTCTAATTGAGTTAAACACTGTTCTAGATCGAATTTCAAACCTTCAGCACTTTGATAGCGTTCTTCAGCAGTTTTAGCCATCAATTTCATCACAATTTCAGAAATGGCTTGAGGAATCTGGCTGTTAATTTTTGCTGGTGGTACGGGTTGAATGGCAATGTGGGAGTAAATTAATTCGAGGGCGTCAGTGGTCGGAAAGGGCAGTTTCCCTGTTAGCATTTCATAAAACGTGACGCCTAAAGAGTAGAAATCCGTTCGGTAGTCGATTGCTCGATTCATCCGACCTGTTTGTTCTGGGGATAGATAGGCAAGAGTTCCTTCTAATAAGTTGGGGTGGCTGAGGGATTGATTCTCTTTAGACAGGCGGGTGGCAATACCAAAATCGGTAATTTTTACTTGATTTGTGGTAAAATTGACGATGATGTTTTGGGGTTTGATATCTTTGTGAATAATGCAACGATCGTGCAACTGAGCGAGGGTAGATGCTAGCTGAATCGCGATCGCTAGAAAATCTCGTATTTGTGGCTGCTTAAATTTTTCGCTATCTGAGAGAGCAATTCCGCCAAAATCTTCCACAATTAGGATAAATTTGCGGTTCCCCAATTCTTGTAATTCTAAAGGTTTAACTATACCCTCTATATTAAGGTTTTTGGAAACTTCATATTCCTGTCTTAAACGGGTAATTTCTTCTAGATGAGGATACTCGTTTTTGAGGATTTTAAATATCGCTGGCTGTCCGTCTGACTCTTTGATCCCTCGATAAATAACAGTATTAAACCCTTGGTAAATTTGTGAAGTAATTTTATATCCGCGAATTGCTAACATAGGTGTCTTAATCTAGAAGTGATATCAGTGCCATCATATATAAAATACAATATAGCGATCGCCAACTGCTAGTCAGTTGAAACAGCGATCACTTTTGAGTTAGCAATCTGACTTGCGGAGCTAACTAACGCTACAGTCACCGCTGTCTTTTGGTTCTCGCTTCGGATATACCCACTCGTTAAAGAACTCCTGAATTTCTTGAGGTTGCTGTTTGACTAAATATTCGTAATCTTGTTTCACCGGAATATTATAACTAGCCGTCCGTTTGCCAATCTTGGACAACCAAGTCGTGTGTACGGAAATCCCAAAATTAAGTTGTGGATGCCAGAGTTTGCATAGGGGGCCGCTCTTCAAATCCGCAGCGTCGAAAATCCAGATTTCATTGCCGTTGTCAGGTTGCTCATCTGTACCATTATAAACTACACATACAATATAGCCGTCTGTTGAGCCGCCTGTTCCGCCCGCGCGGGGGACAAATTGCGGCGAGTTGCCGAAATAACCTGTGTCAAATTCGTATGCGTCTTGAATCTGCAACCGATTTTCATTTGCTTCAAGGGTATCCAGATCTGCTATGTGCAGTCGTAACAAGTTAGATTTGATGCCTTTTTTTGTCAACTGGCGCACTTCATCGGCTGGTATTTCCCGATATTTATAGTTTTGATACATTTTGAGTCCTTCTTCAGTGAAAATATCTTCCCAGCATCCAAAAAAGCTCCAGTAGATATTTTCAAAGTGTCCAGAAGGCGGATTTTCACGGTAAGCATAAAGTGCTGGTCCCCAAGTGTATTTGCAATATTCTTTACCGTTGGTCTGAGTATCCTGGCAATATTTGTTAGGCTGGTTGTCTGCATAAACTCCTGTCAAATCGCTTCTGGCAACTTTGATTTGTTTGGCATCCTTAGCATCGAGTACGTAGCATCCCATGCGACTAATATCTAATGGCCCTACTGTCATCCCAAACATATGGGGTAAGCCTCCATTGTTGTCTGAGTTGCTGAAATCGATCTCGCGAATCCATTCAGCTACATCCCAAGCGCATACGTGCGCTAAGTGCAACGTGATTTGATCGTTCGGATTTTTATAGTCTGTGAGAAAGTGCGTGGTTTCGCGGGGAATGACAACTTGTCGCGCTACCACTTTCTTGACATCTGATTTCAGGTCAGTGCGGCGGACAATGTAGATGGTACTGTCGGGTAATTGCGGGCTATCGATTAAGTTTCTCAGCCGTTTTTCTATTTCTTCATATTTGGGCTCGTTTGGCGCCGGAAGTATTTCTTCTAGTAAGAATTTAAAGGCAGTGTCCATCAGCACCACGTAGTCTTCAGTCAATCCTATCTGGTGCATACTCTGTTTAATTGCGATCGGGCAACCATTGGGGTGCGTTACCTGCCATTTATTAATCTTTTCTTTGCCATCCCAGGAAATCACATAGACAAAGTTGGCAAATATATTAAAACTTTGCAGCAGACTCCATAATAAATGAATTGTTTGTTTAAAGGCTGCTGCTAATTTTTGGAAAAAGTTTTTTGGGTCGGGAGCTTTCTGAAATCCTCGCTGGGAGGGATTTCTGATGCTGTCAATCAAACCGAATGCCCAATAGAGGACTGGACGCAATTGAGCAATAAAAGTGGAGAGCGATCGCCCGCTGTTGACAGTAAACATTTCCCCTGTGTTCTCGTCAAAACAAGGATGGGCTGAAGTCTGAACTAATTTAAACGGAAAAGGCGGTTGTAAGGGAAGGTTGGCTAATAGCGGATTAAAGGCTCTCCAATCTCGATCCCAACCCACGGGCGTGACTGCTTCCAGCGTTTTTGTATCAATTTCGTAGGGACGCCCTATATCCCAAGTTATCAGCAGTCTTTCGTTGTCTTCCTGAAGAAATTTCATGGGCAGAAATCCGGTGTTTAGCTGATTGCGAATCCCTAACTGGTCAGACATTCGCATGATGCCGCGATTTTTAAATCTCAGGTTAGGCTGGCATTTATTTGTGGCTGCGTCGGCATAGTAACAGGGGGTTTTAGCAATTCTAGTTGTGAGAAATACTCCTTCCTGAAGATTGTCAAAATCAAAGCGATAAACCATCCCGTCGCCGTTGTAGAATGGCGTGAAACCATCACTGGAAGGAAATACAATATCTTTGTTATCATCGCGAGATTTGGAGTCAACAGAGCCTGTGGCTGAAATAATAAATACGTGGCCTTGCAATCCTGACGGAAGTTGTTTTCCGTCCTTAACTAGCAGTTTTAGCGGGCAATACTTAGCCTCTGGGTTATCTTCTCTTAGCCCAAACTCTACTCGACTAACTGACAATACTGATCGCGGGAAACTACTATTTTTTTCAACCTTATCGTCGTTTTTTACAGATTGGTTCATAGTTTTTATAGGGTTAAATTTGAGATGAATGACACCTGCACTAATTGCTCTTAACTTAAGTTGCTAGTTATCTCAAACAGGCGGCTAATGGCTAATTCGAGTAAAAAACTTGATTAGCAAGCTGGCAATTAGCAACACCGCAGTTTATAACTAGAAACTTGCGTTATTAGTCACCGTAAGCGATTCAGCGAAAATCAACTCGACTTAAATAGTGAATTATAATTATATCATATATTTTCTTCTCCCCTGTGGCTCTCTCGTACTTATGGTGATAACGCAAGCTAATAATTTAGCAGGATCGAGGGTTTCAACGTTCAGTCTCAGATAGTTAGTATCATCTGCTACTTTTAACACCTAGCATCGGGGAGAGCCGAGGAAAAAATTATGTGATTAGATGTTTGCATCGACACTGATGTCATGAATGCTGCGCTGGGGCAAGCGTAACAAGTCGCTTTAGCTGTCATATCAAGGTACGACTGGGCTAAAATGTGGCGCCCCACATTTCTGGGGCAACTGTTCATTTAATGCCATGATATAAATGTGTGGCAATGCTCATACTGACGATCGCCACTAACCAACAACCAATTTGGGCTAAAGCTACCAGAAGGTTGCCAGCATCTGCGCTCTCAAATCGGTTCTATAAAACCGACACATTTTTAATGACGATAATTTTAACCAACGACGACGGCATAGACGCTCCGGGGATTCAGGCACTTTTGCAGGCTGTAGAAGGCAAAACAATTATGGTGGCTCCCCAAGGCCAATTGTCTGGCTGCGGGCATCAAGTGACGGCTCACAGTCCGATTCATGTCGATCGGCGATCGTCCTTTGAATATGCTGTAGGGGGAACACCGGCCGATTGCGTGCGTATTGCTCTTCATCACGTTTGTGCGAAGCCGGATTTGGTGCTTTCTGGTATTAACGCGGGTGGCAATTTAGGGGTTGACGTGTATATTTCGGGTACGGTTGCGGCTGTGCGGGAAGCAGCCATGCACGGTATTCCGGGAATCGCAATTTCCCACCGGATTAAAAGGCCACTCGAAATAGACTGGGATGTCGCTACTCGTTGGACATCGCGGGTGTTGGGGGATTTGCTGAACCGGGAACTAAAGTCTGGGTGTTTCTGGAATGTGAATTTGCCGCATTTAGCGCCGGGAAGTGCGGAACCGGAAATTGTGTTTTGCCAGCCTTCTACGCAGCCGCTGCCGGTGGTTTACCGGATGGAGGGAGAATACTTTTATTATGCAGGAGAGTATGGCTCGCGCGATCGGGCGCCGGGGACTGATGTTGACGTGTGTTTTGAGGGTAATATTGCGGTGACTGAGATATCGCTGTGATAGATTTGGGCGATCGAACTTTATTTTTTTTCAACCAAGTCTAAAGAGCCGCTCTTAAATTCGATCGGCGACAGAATGTTTCATATTCATAGCTAAAAACAGATTTCATTATACTTTGGGTTGATCACTGCATATACCCTAGGTATAATAAACCTGTTTTCAAATTATCCCAAAATAGGATACTGTAATTTATTCAGAATTGATACTACTAAAACTTAAACAAAATTAATCACAGTTCAGAGAGTGGGAGCTATCTCTACTTGCGACCCTCGCTGCTACCATAATTTTTTTTGTCATCCTTCGGCTTAGCAACACCATCAGGTTGTTTCTTTGGCTTTTTGACTTCTTTGTTGCTTTTTCTTTCTTTTGACATAATCCTTCCTCAATTGTGACTCAGCATAACATAGATTGACACATTTGTCTAACTGTCAGTAGAGGGGGTGAGCCTATACAGATACTACTTGCTGTTAGTTTTGTATCATCTGCAGTATATTATCTCCTAGGTTTTGAACGAATACCCTCTACCGTTAGGCATATCGATAAAATCCTCAGAAGTACAAGGTCTGAAATTACTTTTCACCCCGATGACTTAAGGAAATATTGAAAAGCACGATCGTATAACTGCTGCGAGACAACCGAGAAAAATTCTCGCTGATTAAGCTGTTGTTCCACCTCTAATTTTTATGAAAAATGACAGTAGATAAAATATGGAGCTATGACCGTGCCAGCCTTCGGGACACCTGACGCAAACACAACTAACAAATTTGCAGTCTCGGTTTAAAAAAGCTGTTAGTCAGAGTGGACAACAAGAATATTGATTTTAACTATTGATTAACAATTCGGACAGTGTTTGATGGCTTACCTACTGAGAATCACGGTTTCACGGATCTCAGTACGATCGCAACGCTTGCCGAAGCACACTAGATCTCCACGATAAATCAAGGGTTTCAGACTATGACCTCAAAAAGGTCGGGACTCTGGAAAAAGCACAAAGTATAGCAATCCTCGCATCATTTGTGAATTTCTTACTCCCGAGCCAGCGGGTTCGGGGAGGGTTGGGGAGGGGTAAAAATTTACGACTCCTGCAAGGAGTGCTATATATGTATAAATATAAAGTTAATTGTCTGCTTTCTTGAAAGTGCGAGCGCCTCCACTCCATTTGAGATAAAATACTTATAAAGAGTGTTTATTTCTAGATAAATTTCTGCTATTAGGAATCTGACCCGTATGGAAGTAACCGAGCTGCTCAAAGAGTACGAAAATGGAAACAGAGACTTTGCTGGCGCAAACCTCAGCGGAGCAAACCTCAGCGGAGCTATGTTGGTTGGCGTAAATTTTTCCAGGGCTAACCTGTCGGGAGCTAACCTGAGTCGGGCGCATCTCACTAAAGCAGAACTCAACGACGCAAACCTTTACAGGGCAAATCTGAGTTTTGCCAAAATGGGTCAAGCCAGACTAGCGGACGCAGATCTCACGAAAGCCAATCTCAGCGGAGCTTTCCTCGTCAAAGCAAAACTGCCCAGGGCAAAGTTGAGTGGCGCCCAACTCATAGGTAGCAACCTGGCGATCGCCATCCTCTGGAACGCCAATTTGTGTACAGCCGACTTGCAATTCATCAACCTGCGGGGCGCAAACCTCACGGGAGCAAACCTCAACTGGGCAAACTGCGGAGGGGCAAAACTCAGCGGTGCAAAGCTTTTTGGCGCTCAACTAACAGGCATCTATCTCAGCAAAGCTTACATCAATGGCATCGACCTGAGCAGGACGGATCTCAATGGCGTCAACCTGAGCGGAGCCAAACTCAACGGGGTAAACTTGGAAGGCTCGAACTTGTTAGCTGCCAATCTCAGCGGGGCTCAGTTGCGGGGCGTCAAGTTGATGGGAGCAGATTTAACCAGGGCAAATCTGGTGGGGGTTTCTTTGGTGCAGGCAAACCTCGATTGGGCTAGGCTGTGCTATGCAGACTTGAGCGAAGCCGACTTGAGCGGGGCAACATTCACGGGAACCAACTTTGAGGGTACTCAGTTAGCCGGCTCAACAATGCCCCCATCTTTGAGCAATGATGTCTACTTAACTGCAGCACGTGGTGTCGCAGCTTAGGCAACAAACGCCAAAAATTAATTTCGCATCCGAGTGGACGACTCTCGCATTGGTTTAACTGTTTGATGCAGACATCATTACTTTTGTGAGAGTGTTGCACCGGCAAGAAATTTACTGATATTTGCGAGAGTTTGTAGCATGACCATTGAAATCACCCAATTAATTTCGCGACTCGCAAAGCAGAGGTAATGGCTCCTTCGTGCAAACCATCACCCAAATAAGCTCCTGCATGATAAGTGTTGTTTTCGCCATTAGTCTCGATAACTTCATTTCGATAGCGAAAAGACTCGACATTATATAGCGGCGTGTGATGTTTCTGAATGTGAATAATGTCTTTTTTGGCGATCGACTCCTGCAGTTGAAAAGCTAAACTGTACTCTCGTGGGGATGAGATGCCGCAAAGCTGATTCAAGCTCGCATTATATCCCCATCCCTTGTCCGTCTCGAAAAAATCAAATTCTGATAACTTGCGGATACCGTAGCGATCGTACATTGATGTATCCGAATGCAGCACAGTCGTTGCATAATTGGCTTTCCACGCCGAAAACCGCTTCATTTCCGCATCCGTCGGGTCAGACAATAGCCTCATCACTTGGTCTGGTGGCATCGCAAAAACCACCTTATCAAATTCCTGACTCTCCCCATTAGAAAGCACAATTTTTACAGCATCAGCACTTCTGAAAGTCTGGGCAATCTCCACATTCAGCCGTATATCGCCCTTAAACCGCTCCAGAATCTTTTCAATGTAAGAATACACCCCGCCTTTAATCCTCACCCAGTTGACCAAGGCATAGTCGCGCAGAACAGGCAGCGCCAATTCGGCCGGAAAATTGTCGAGGGATTCAAACGGTATCGAGTAGCTGTACATCGTCAGCAACTTCAGCCAATAATTGCGGATGCACGAGCTTTTCAAACTCTGAGAAAGTGGCATATCGTAGAAATCGTGCTGTTTAGCAAACCGCATTTTTAAAATAAATGCAGCCGAACGAGCGTAGATACTATCGAGCCGCAAATACTCGATCAGGCGTTGGATTCCGGTAAAATTTTTCCGGATAGAGACCTTAGACAAAAAGTGATCGCCATCTTTAAGAAACAGCGCGGAACCAATCTGCACGGGTTCTAATTCAACGCCTAGCTCCTGCATAAAAGCCACGAAATTGTAAAACACAGTGGGAAATTCCAGCACCCCATTTTCTAATATTTCATTGCACTCCGATTGATTGGGCGCAACATTTTTGTTAAGCGTCCGAATGTGTCCGCCTAAAATCGGCTGCTTTTCCAACACAGTGACGTGATGCCCCTGTTTATCGAGCCAGTAGGCTGCTGCCATACCGCTCGCTCCGCCCCCAACAATTGCAATTCTCATAGTTAACTCCTAAATTGATACAAGAAAGAACACCCTTCGGCTTCGCTCAGGGTTAAAAGAAGGAAGAAGCAAGAAATTATCGTTCCCAGGTTATACATGGGAACGCATTTCACTCTTGCTCTCCTTCGTCATTTTTAAAAGGAGGCAGAGCCTCCAGAAATTCATGCCTTGGCTCTGCCAAGAAACGAGAGAAACAAGAAAATAACCAATGGCCAATTTTCCTTAGCCTAAAATCGCATCGCCGGATAAACGTTGATAAAGCAGCGCCCCCGTCCAAAATGTCGGCGCAAAGCCTGGATAGCCCGAGGAAGCGTTGCAGAAATAGAAATTGTTGAGGGATGTTTCATGATTTAGTCGATCGACCCCCATGTTGCGCGGCGTCAGGCTGGAACCGTAGGAATTACCGTTAGGACACCAACAGAAGCGCTCGTTAGTCGTCGGACTTCCGGTAACATGAAAGACCATGTGTTTGCGGAAATTCGGAACATAGTGTTTTTCAACTACATCTAAAATCGAGTCCAGAATCTCTTGTTTCTTCTGTCTGTAAGCTTTGCGATCCGTCTCCCAAAGCTGTTTAAAATAGCTGTAATTAGCAACAGTCAGAAATTCGACAATTTGACAATCTTCTGGACAATCCCGCCGCGCTTCCGTCAGTAAAGTTGGCGTTGTAATTGCAAAGCTCGGACGAGAAAAATCATTTTGCTCATACATTTGAGCAAACGCTTCATTTAGATCCAGGTGTTCCGAATGAAACGTATTCCACTTGCCAAATCCATAGTCTCGGAGATCGATATCTTTGACAACGCAGTACACCATGTAGTTAGATGCAGAATACTCATAGTTGAGTTTCCGCCGCACTGTTTTAGAGAACAGTTCCTCTCCAATCATCTTGGCCGCTCTTTTCGGGTCAAGGTTGCAAATCACCGTGTCGCCCGTGAATTCATGGGTTTGATGGGTGGTCAAATCCATCGCTTCAACACCAGTTACTGTTCTGTTTGTTACCCTAAAATTCGTGACTTCATGGTTTAATAGAACTTTCCCCCCGTTGGATTCAATGACTTTAACTAAAGAATTGATGACATCTTCAAAATGCTGCGTCGGGTAAAATGCGCCTTCTTGATAGCCTCTAAACAAGGCAATCCAAGCATAGAAAGAAAGCTGATTTGGAGGCAGCAAAAAGTCCGGCCATTGCAGGGCTAATAGGGTTTGGGCGGCTTGCGGGAGTTGGAACTTGTCGAAAACGTCCTGAAGTGTACTGTTGAGGTGTTGGACAGCACAGAATACGTCACCGAAATTTTTGAGCAATTCAATTGGTTTGACGGGAGGAGCGAGTTTTCTGAGTCCGTTGCCGGTTTTCTCGACTTCGTTGACGAATTGGCGAATTCTCTCGCCCGCTTCGGGAAACAGCGCCGACAATCGCCGGATCAGTTCCTCTGGTTCCGAGGGAATATCCAGCGCATACCCAGGCATTCTCATGTGGTCGTAGCCATTCGGATCGTACCGTTCAAAAGTGACATCTCGATCGAGACCGAGTTTTTTGAGAACTCGATTGACTGTATGTCCTTCGCCGCAGTCCCAAACGTAGTGGAATTGGGCATTAAAGGTCAATGGCACTGAAAAAGTCTCAATCACGCCCTCCGTTTAGATTTCAAGACAGAGCGAGGTTCCTGCATTCGAGGAT
>NZ_JAUBUI010000096.1:0-20572 GCF_036705385.1 Microcoleus sp. B3-A4
TTTGCTTTCTATTCTGCCATCAACTTGCCTGCTAAGTCTTTGAGTATTTATACTGGCTGCAAAACTGGGATGCTCCCTATCTACTCGCCCAAATCCTTTGCGGGTTTTGCCGATATGTCCAGGCTGTCCTCCTGGTTTTCGCTTTGGTTGGGACTCTGACTCTTTTGAGTTATCAAAAGCGGCTGTCTCTGATTTCTGTATGAGATCACTCGATGGGGGTTTCGATGATGTTTTGCTATTGCTCGGCTGTTTCTCTTTGAGTTGTTCGAGTTCTTGTTGTAATTTTGCAATCAGCTTCTCTTGAGTCAGCACCAGTCTGACCAGTTCCTCATGGCTCCACTGCTCAATTATTTCGATTTTCAGTGCTGGTAACTCTGGTTGTTTACTCATTTGACTACATTACCACATTTATTGGGGTCTCTGAAATATTTTTGACCTGAATCCTTACGTAAATAAGTTGTAAATTTTTTACCCCACCCCAACCCTCCCCGAACTCGCGGGGAGTCCGTAAGAAATTCACAAATGATGCGAGGATTGCTATAACAGGTTTCCGATAATTCCTGACATCCTTATATAGGAAAGATATAAGTGCAGTTAAACGGCAGGTAGTGGCATTGGCGGATTTCAACATCTAGAAAATGAGGATGCGATCGCACTTCCGACAGTCGCCAAGCCGGTAGGTAGTTCACCCCAAAGTATACATCCAGCCATCCCTCGCGCAAATCCTCACAATTCCGTCCCAAACTACAGGCGTCGCCTCAAATGACAAACCCGGCTTAAATCTCCCCGATTCTATTACTTTCAAACGGTAAAACTCGCCTTTAGCATTTCTCAACGCATTCTGATCCCCCGAGTTCGCTCGTTCCCAATTCAAATTGAACAAATAAACACCGTTGTAGCCCGCACTGATCAGTTTATTGCCATCTGTAAAAATCGGAGTCGAAATTGAAGAACCAATTGCTTTTTTAAATACTATTACCGGAGTATCGTAAGACTGGTTTCGCCAAGGTACAGCAATTTTTTTGCCTGTAATCATATCTTGGGAACCGATGTACAAATTGCCGTCGATCGCATTTGTGGCAAACAGCGCCGGAAACTCGCCTGAATTGTACTCGTCATTCAACGCCACCGAGCCAATTATCCCGCCTTCCCAGCTAGACAGTCGGCGATTTCCGGTAGGTAAAAACCATTCGACGCTGGCATTCGGTTCCTTGTTGGGATTCAGCTTCAGCACTCCACCGTTGCCCTGAATGTATTGTTTTTCAATGGCACAAAACAGTTTCCCTGATTTAGAAATTACAGCACTTCCATCCAAATCTGAACCAGTATAGAAATCCCAGACTATCTTTTTAGTTTCAATGCTAATACCGTAAATATGACCGGAACCAGCAGCTATAAATATTCGATCTTTGAGCCTTGATGGTGATGATTCCGCGACCAGGTTTCCCCTGTGCTTGCTGATATCTCCTGCTGCATAAAGCTGTACTTCCGACAAGATATTTGGCTGCTTGATTCCTTGTTTAATTTTGGCTTGGCTTGTGGAACTATCGAGAAAATAGCCGATCGCATTTTCCCCCGCATTGAACAAAACGCCACCGCCTATGTCCAAAGCGCTGCTGTCATTATCACGGCTGTAGCTGGGCGTTCTCCTGATGTCCAACTTCCAAAGTTCCTTGCCAGTTCTAAAAGATATTGCTCTAAAACTCGGCACTACTTTTTTGCCACCACCGCCACTGCGGCTGCCTTGCAAAATCACAATTCTGTTTTCGGGGCTAGCTTTTTCATCGATATAAATCGTTGAGGAGCCTTTGATTATATCATCAAATTTATAGCGCCAAACTTCTTTATTAGTAGCAATATCTATTTTTCGCAAATTGTGGTCATAAGCACCTATAATTAAATAAGTTTTTCCCCCGTCTCTGGTAATTGTCGGCTGTCCTGTCCAACCGGCGCCGCTCCAAACTACAGATCGCCTTCCCAGAAAAGTCCGTCCGCTACCGAGTTGAAATTTGTCGATTAATTTCAAGCTTTTCGGAACACCTCGACCGTAGAAGCGGCGCTTGTCGTTACCTAAAAAGGTCGGGACTAATAATTCTATTTCTGGGTCTGCTTTCGCCAGAAAATTGTTAAGATTAGTTTCCGATAAAGCTTGAGCCGAATCTTCAGTTTGGTACAGTTGGGAAACAGCAGGAGGAACAGCGGCGCTCAGCAAAAATTGTCCTAGCTGTTGATTGAAGGTTCTCCGAGATGATAAGCTCATGTTATATCGAGATACTCCGCCATAATATTAAAACACAATTATCAGCAACAACTCAACTAAAACATCTCGCGCTAAACTGCTAGAGGACTGATACCAATTTAATGTGAAGTTGCACATATCTCGATCCCCCTAAATCCCCCTTAAGAAGGGGAGTAGGGGTTGACTTTGATCGGAATCTTGTCCCCCCCTTCTTAAGGGGGGCTAGGGGGGATCGAATTCTATGCTGCCTCATAAAAGACAAGCTTACCCAGCACGAGTAAAAGTATATTTGATTATGGTCAACCGTCTTGCTCAATCCCAAAGCCTTTACCTCCGGAAACACGCCGACAATCCGATCGACTGGTGGCCCTGGTGCGACGAAGCCTTAGAAACGGCCCGGAGCGAAAATAAACCGATTTTCCTGTCAATTGGCTACTCTAGCTGCCACTGGTGTACTGTGATGGAAGGAGAAGCATTTTCCGATCGCGCGATCGCCGAATACATGAATTCGCACTTTATACCCGTAAAAGTCGATCGCGAAGAACGCCCAGATATCGACAGCATTTATATGCAAACCTTGCAAATGATGACCGGTCAAGGCGGTTGGCCGCTCAACGTTTTTCTCACTCCCGACGAGCGAGTTCCCTTCTACGGAGGCACTTATTTCCCTGTAGAACCGCGCTACGGACGGCCGGGATTTTTAGAAGTTTTACAAGCAATTCGCCGCTTTTACGACACAGAAAAAGGCAAAGTAGAATCCTTCAAAGCAGAGATTTTAGGCAACCTTCAACAGACGGCAGCGCTGTCAGGAGTAACGGCCGAATTAAATCGCGAAATCTTTCAAAAAGGTTTAGAAATCAACACCGGAATTGTTGCAGGCCACAACCCAGGTCCCAGTTTTCCGATGATACCTTATGCTGAGCTAGCACTGCGGGGAACGCGATTTAATTTTGAATCAAAATACGACAGCAAACAAGTCTGCACTCAGCGCGGATTAGACTTAGCATTGGGCGGCATTTACGACCACGTAGCAGGCGGATTTCACCGCTACACGGTTGATGCGACTTGGACTGTGCCACACTTTGAAAAAATGCTTTACGACAACGGTCAAATTGTTGAGTATTTAGCGAATTTGTGGAGTGCGGGAATACAAGAGCCTGCTTTTGAAACTGCGATCGCGGGGACAGTAGAATGGTTGAAGCGAGAAATGACTGCGCCAACAGGCTATTTTTATGCCGCACAGGATGCTGACAGCTTTAACACTTCTGAAGAATTTGAACCGGAAGAAGGAGCATTTTATGTCTGGACTTATGCCGAACTGGAACAACTGTTAACGGCTGAGGAATTAACGGAAATTAAAGCACAGTTTACTGTTAGTCGCAGCGGCAATTTTGAAGGTCAAAATGTATTGCAGCGCCGCCATCCTGGAAAACTGAGCGACACGGTAGAAACGGCTTTGGCTAAACTCTTTGCGGTTCGCTACGGTGGCAATCCCGAGACTGTAAAAACCTTTCCGCCAGCCCGCAACAATCAAGAAGCTAAAAACGACAGTTGGCCGGGTAGAATTCCCGCAGTTACGGACACGAAAATGATTGCTGCTTGGAATAGCTTAATGATTTCGGGTTTAGCCCGCGCTGCGGCGGTTTTTGGGAATTGGGAATATCTGGAATTAGCTGTGACAACTGCTAATTTTATTTTAGACAATCAGTGGACGGATGGTCGGTTTCAGCGGTTGAATTATGACGGAAAATCTGCTGTAACCGCGCAGTCGGAAGATTATGCTTTGTTTGTGAAAGCTTTGTTGGATTTGCATCAAGCGAGTTTGACTTTAGGAAACGGGGAAGAGGCCAAAAAGTTGCCGAATTCTCAGTTTTGGTTGGAGAAAGCTGTGCAGGTGCAAGAAGAGTTTGATGAGTTTTTGTGGAGCGTGGAATTGGGAGGATATTACAATACTGCTAAGGATGCTAGCGGAGATTTGTTGGTGCGGGAACGCAGCTATATAGACAATGCAACTCCGGCGGCGAATGGAATTGCGATCGCCTCTTTGGTTCGTCTCGCACTGCTGGGCCCGAATTTAGAATATCTCGATCGCGCCCAACAAGGTTTGCAAGCTTTCAGCAGTATTGTACAAGATGCTCCGCAAGCTTGTCCGAGTCTACTTTCGGCGATCGACTGGTATCAGCATTCTACGCTGATTCGCACGTCACCCGACCAGATTTCCGGGTTGATTTCGCAGTATTATCCGACTGCTGTCTGTCAGATTGAGGCTGATTTGCCTGAAGGTGTTATCGGGTTAGTCTGCGAGTGTTTAACTTGCAAAGAACCGGCGAAAAGTCAAGAGCGGCTGTTGGAGGAAATTTTGCAAAGTCAAACGCGAGTTTAGCACCAATACTGTCTATATTATTGAACGGCGAAGACGCGAAGGACGCGAAGGAAGAAGGAGGAAGCAGAAGGAAGAAGTAGATTATCTTCTACCGGGAAGGGATCGCATCTTCAGTCTGCCCCTCAATCTTCCAAAATCTCGACCAAATCTTCCATCGTCACGTCGAAGGCGCGGGCTATTTTGTAGACAGCAGAAATATCGGCCGTGTTCAAAGCATCGCGCTGAACGTAGCTTCTAACAGTGTTGTAATTCACTCCCGATCGTTCGGCCACTTCTTTAAACGTCCAACCTCTCTTCTCAGCTAATTCTCGAATCCGCAGTCTAACGTAGCCCATTAGTGCGATCGCCCCTACTATTCCAAAAACTCGACCAAATCTTCAATCATTACGTCAAAAGCAAGGGCGATCTTCTGAACGGCGCTAAGGTCAACCGTACTCATGCCGTCATCTCGCCTAGCATAACCCTTAACTGTGTTGTAATTAACCCCAGAGCGATCGGCGACATCTTGCAGCGTCCAGCCCTTTTCTTCTGCCAATTCTCGAATCTTTAGTCTAACTCGCCCCATTTTGCCCTTGACAACAGGTTAGTATTAACCTTATATATAAGAATAACTCAAAACGATCGCCCTCCGAGCCTGGAAAACTTAAGGGCGATCGCTTTTTCTACCACACCCCGCAAACGCGGGGAAGGATTACCCTATGATACCAACATCAAAGCCCAAATTAAACACTCATCCCTGGTGTATCGTGCGGCAATTGCCAAATATGCAGCGATTGGTGGTTGCTCGATTCCACCGCCGGGGCGATGCAGAGGGATACATACAGATTTTACGGCGGTTGTTGCCGGCTGCCAAACACGCGATCGTTTTTGATACGACTGGGGCCGAGAAATTGCCAGAAGTGCGATCGGCTAATTGCGAGCGAATGCTGTAATCGATGGGAGCGAGGTCCTTTTTTGTTTTAACTGGAAAACCGATAAATAGAAAAGAGCGATCGCTCTTTCCTGAGAAAAAGTAAGTAGGTCGCTCTCATTAAAAGTAAAACGTTCTTCTGCCAGATACCCGACTTCTTTAAGAAGTCGGGTATCTAAGTATTTTATTTTTTTAGGTTGCCTTTTTTAGCTTTAAATTATTAAGAATCTCCATGCAGCTAACAATTAGCGATTAGCCAATTACAATATAAGCAGTTTTTATATTGACTCTGTAATATTTATTTACTATGATTACCAGGTCAGAAATAATAAAATTGTTACGCCTAACAGTTTTTCCCAAATAACAGCTAAACTATTCTAACGTTTGCGCGTCCCCAGCGTCGCAGGCTCAACCTATAGCTGTTAAGGATTCGTCCTGATTCACAGGAGCAAGATTTTAAAATATGCATCTCAGCCAACTGACTCACCCAAACCAATTACACGGCCTCTCGATTCATCAACTCGAACAAATTGCCCGACAAATTCGAGAAAAGCATTTAGAAACTGTAGCCGCTAGCGGCGGCCACCTCGGCCCAGGATTGGGTGTAGTCGAACTGACCTTAGCACTCTACCAAACACTCGACCTCGATCGCGACAAAGTTACCTGGGATGTCGGCCACCAAGCTTATCCTCACAAATTAATCACCGGCCGCTACAACCAATTCCACACCCTGCGCCAAAAAGACGGCGTTGCAGGCTATCTCAAGCGCTGCGAGAGCAAATTTGACCACTTCGGCGCAGGTCACGCTTCCACAAGTATTTCCGCAGCGTTAGGAATGGCGATGGCGCGCGACCTCAAGGGGGAAAACTTTAAAACTGTAGCAGTCATCGGCGACGGCGCATTGACTGGCGGCATGGCACTCGAAGCCATCAACCACGCGGGCCATATGCCGAAAACCAATTTGTTAGTTGTGCTCAACGACAATGAGATGTCAATCTCGCCCAACGTCGGCGCAATTACCCGCTATTTGAACAAGATGCGATTGTCGCCACCGGTGCAGTTTCTCAAAGATAACTTAGAGGAACAATTCAAACACATTCCCTTTGTCGGCGAAACTTTTACTCCAGAAATGGAACGCCTCAAAGAAGGGATGAAACGCTTGGCAGTCTCGAAAGTTGGAGCAGTAATTGAAGAATTAGGCTTTACTTACATGGGCCCGGTAGATGGACACAATTTGGAAGAGCTAATTGCCACTTTCAAACAAGCTCATACCATTCAAGGGCCGGTGTTGGTTCACGTGGTGACGGTAAAGGGCAAAGGATATGCGATCGCCGAAAAAGACCAAGTAGGGTATCACGCCCAAAATCCCTTTAACTTAGCCACCGGCAAAGGCATTCCCTCCACTAAACCCAAACCTCCAGCTTACTCGAAAGTGTTTGCCCACGCCCTAGTCAAGCTAGCCGAAGATAATCCCAAAATTGTCGGCATTACCGCTGCCATGGCAACCGGAACAGGCCTGGATAAACTTCATGAAAAACTGCCGAAACAGTACATTGATGTCGGGATTGCCGAACAGCACGCCGTGACCTTATCCGCTGGTTTAGCCTGCGAAGGAATGCGCCCGGTTGTAGCAATTTACTCAACATTTGTGCAGCGGGGATACGACCAAATAATCCACGATGTGTGCATCCAAAATTTGCCAGTTTTCTTCTGTTTGGATCGCGCAGGCATTGTCGGTGCTGACGGCCCCACCCACCAAGGGATGTACGACATTGCCTTCTTGCGGTGCCTGCCAAATATGGTAGTTATGGCACCAAAAGATGAGGCAGAATTGCAGCGGATGATAGTCACGGGAATCAACCACACAAGCGGCCCGATCACCATGCGTTACCCGCGCGGCAACGGTTACGGCGTGCCTCTGATGGAAGAAGGTTGGGAAGAATTGCCGATCGGCAAAGCCGAAATTCTCCGCAACGGCGACGATTTGCTGATCTTGGGTTACGGTTCAATGGTTTATCCGGCAATGCAAACCGCCGAGATTCTGAGCGAGCACGGTATTGAAGCAACTGTCATCAATGCGCGTTTTGTCAAGCCTTTGGACACCGAATTAATCTTGCCTTTAGCACAGCGAATCGGGCGAGTTGTCACTTTAGAAGAAGGCTGTTTGATGGGCGGGTTCGGTTCAGCAGTAGCCGAATCTTTGCTCGACAATAATGTCCTCGTACCGCTGATGCGGCTGGGTGTACCGGATACATTAGTAGATCATGCAACGCCGGAGCAATCATTTGCAAGTTTAGGGTTAACTCCACCGCAAATGGCCGATCGCATCTTAGCAACATTCAGCCGCAAACAGTCTCCTGTTAGCGTGTAAATAACTAGAATGGTAGGGTGCGCCTAGCGCACCTTATCATTCGAGATCCGATCTATGAGAGTGAAAGAGCAGCATGATTTAAGGAAGGTTTGAGGATAAGGGAGAAAAAACAATGACTGAGGTGAAACGAAATCGTACCGTGCGGCGAGGAAGATTGTTCCCCGAAATTCAGTGGTCAGAAGAAAAAAAAGCTCAGTGGCGCGCTGAAAGAGCGGCATTTCGCAAGCGTTGCAAAGTAATTTTCGATCGCCTTAAACCAGAATTAATTGACACTCACTACAACTGGTACATGGCGGTTGAACCTGATAGGGGGGAATATTTTATCGACAAGGATGATATGGCGGCTACCAAAATGTGTCGCCACAAACACCCAAATGCTATCCCTTACCTTTTCCGAATCAACAATACAGGGGCGTGCGGCTCAATATGATTGAAGGAAGATTTGGTGATGAGGACGAGCTATTTTTTGAAGTTGAATTGATTGCTAATAACGGCTTAGAATTACCTGTTGATGCTCTGCTATATACAGGTTTTTCGGGGTGGGCAGCAATGGACGATCGAGATTTCGAGTGACTGGATTGGATTTATATTAGGCGACAAGAAATGCGAACAGTAAAGGGAGAATTTGATTTCGATATTTATGCAGGAAAAGTACGCATAGATGAGCAAGAGTTTGACATTTCCGTTCATGTGGGTGACGGAGTACCGGAAATTTTAATCGGCCGCCAGTGGCTGAAAAATCGGCGGTTAGCAGTTGATATGTCTGCGGGTATTGTGACATTGGAAGCGAGTTAAAAGCAAAATGACTTTAAAAACTTTTGACATAGTAATAGTAGGAGCCGGCCCAGCAGGCGGTCACTGCGCGAGAATCCTAGCCCAATCCGGCCACAAAGTCTTGCTGGCAGAGCAAAACGACAATTTTAATAAAAATGACTTTTCCAGCGCTGCCACGCCTCTAGAAACTCTCTCTAAATTCAATTTACCCGAATCCGTTATCGGCAGTTTTTGGCATAAACTTACTATTGAAACTAGCAAAGTCAGTCAAAGTTGGGAGTCTCCCGAAAGCTTGGGAGTTGTTCTCAACTTTGCTAAATTTAGAGCATTTTTGGCCAGCGAAGCTGAGCGATTTGGCGGTGAAGTTTGGCTGGGTTATCGGTACACCAGACATTCACAAGCCAAGGGCGAAACAACCGTAGAATTTAAACAGTTATCCAGCGGTCAACTTATCACAGTTAGCACGAAAGTATTGGTTGATGCTACTGGCTTTGCTAGGGCGGTTATGTACGAAAAAGAGAATGATAAGCCAGATTTTTTGTCGGGAACCGGAATCGAATATTTAATTGAAGTAGAGCCGGAAGTTTACAATAAATACAGGGGTGATTTAATCTTCTTTTTGGGCGATAAATGGATGCCGAAGGGTTATTCCTGGATATTCCCAATGGAACCAAACAGGCTGAAAGTTGGTGCGGGGCGCATTTTTTTAGATCCGAAAACGGTGAAGCATTTGTCACCGCTGAAAAAATATATTGATTTACTGATTGATGAATATCTGAAGTGTAAAAATTATAAAATTATTGACAAACACGGTTCCACGCTGAAGTACAGCCCTGGTTTGAAGGATATTTATTGCAAGGATAATATAATTGCGATCGGCGATAGTGTTTCGACAGTAAATTTTTTGGGTGGCGAAGGGATTAGACACGGGATGGATGGTGCCCAAATAGCGGGGAAATATATTCAAAGCTATTTGGAGGGGAAAATCTCAGATTTTCGGGATTATGAGACGGAAATGCACCGAAAGTTTGATAAGAAATGGAATATTTCGGAAAGGTTGGCGGTGAGAAAATATATCGATGATGTTAATGATGAACTGACAGATAAAATGATTTATTATTTAAAGTATATGGAAACTGAAGATGTTATGGATATTTTATTTTATTATAAATTTGAGAAAATTTCCCGAGGGTTAGGCGGTTATTTGCAGCGAAAAATCAAGGAATTGATTGAGAAATTTCACTGGTAAAATCAGTCCGTTGAGAGATTGTTAGTTGAGGCAAAAATCTGGCTGATTGACGCACCTTATATCAATTCCGGCTGCGCCGGAATGATATCAAATCCGCGCTTCATCATTGGGCGTAAAGTCGAATCAAGCTGCCAACAAATAATTCGCGCAATTTTCATTTTTTTGACTCACAGTCAACAGTCAACCGTCAACAGTCAACAATCATTCCGGTGCAACCGGAAGCGAGATTACTAAGCTAATTTTAAGGCATTTTCTGCGGTGACTTGAATGCGCGGCAGCGACAATAAAGAATCGTCAAAACTGCTAAAATTTAAGTGATATGATACACCAAAAGTATATCCACTCGCTCCAATTAAATGCGCTACAATTGGATCGACATCCCCGTAAGGATAGGCAAAACATTTAACAGATTTCTCTAATCCCCGTTCCAAGATAGCACGGGATTTGGCTGCCTCCCGCACAATTTCTGTCGGCGACAATGCAGTCAAAGGTTGATGAGTCGCAGACATAGAACCGAATTCAATTCCGGCATCCCGCAGTTGCAAAATTTCCGGCCATCCCATTAACTGCACTTCTTCAAATTCGGCTTTTTCCCAACTATTTGTCTTTCCTATTGACTCCGCTACTAGAAAAACAGTTGCGGTAAAATCAAAGCGTTTTAGCAGAGGCCAAGCATATTGGAAAAAGTCGAGATAGCCGCCGTCAAAAGTCATCAATATAGCTTTACCGGGTAAAGGAGTTTTAGCCAGTTTCGCGCTGCGCCAATTTTCCCAACTCGCACTGTAATAACCCAGATTTTTGAGATTGTGTAACTGTTGTTCAAAAATCTGGGGAGTAACTGCGTCTAAACCGTCAGGAGAAATGCGGCGGTAGGAGAGAATCGGGAGTTTTTTTGTAACGCTATGATTGTCCACAACTTGAGGTTTCACTGAGTGAGAAACTTCCCGATAAGAAGAATTTGAGCCAATGATTTCCGGTGCGTAAAATACTTGCTTTGGAAACTCGTTTTCTTGGGGAATTTGCATTGTCGGTTCCCCCGCGATTGCCGCCGCTGACTCGATTTCCGGCAGCGCCGCCGCCGGGAGTGCGGCGCGACGGCTGACACTCGTTCCGATCGCACCCGATCGCCTGCCGAACATCACCGCATTTTGGGGGTAAATGCCCCCAGCACCCGCTGCATTCAACCAGTCGGGCAAATTAGACCTTTGTTGAGCACAAGAGGCTAAGCGCGATCGCAGCCATTGCTTGCCGTTGAGGGGTTTTCCCAGCAAAGCTTCTCGCACGGCGGCGACGCACAACTCAAAACCAATATTTCGATTAATTGTCGATCGCAATTTTTGAGCTGAAACAAAATTATTTTCCACCGCAACAGTTACAATACCGACAGCCACGCCGCCTACTTTCACCAGCACGTCTATTTCAGAAAGCTTAACTTTTATATTAGCAAATCCCTCGCTAATTTCTAAGACTATCAATTTTTTTTCGAGGGTAATTGTTGAGACTTCCTCTGCTATTTCAGGCTTGTAGAAATCCTCCAAATGCCAATGCGGACGCCCCCATAATTCTTGCAGAAATAGCGTCCAGTCATGTTTAGGGTGCAATGGTTCCAGCAAAGTTTCCCACAATTTATTGCCTTTTTCGCAGCGATTGCGTTGAAAGAAGCGATCGAGAATTTGCCAAGCAAACTGGGCTGCCACCGCATCCGCCAAAACCGAAGCCGCAACCATGCCATCGCAAATCGGCAATTCAATAATACCGAGTTTAATTCCTTCTAGTTTGATCGTACAGGACAGGCGATCGCATATTTGCGGAATATCACAAATATCGGCAATTGGTTCGCTAACTTCCACCGTAACTTTCCCGGAAATGTCACCCTTGACGCCCTTAATCTTATCTAAAATATAGCGAATTTCATTGCTATTAAAAATTTTATGATATTTGTGAACGTTATTACTTTTAACCTCTCTCTCAATTCCTTGATGCCAAGGCAGATTTAAACTTAAATTTACTGCTTTTTCTTTATAAAATTTCAGCATTTTTTTATCATATGCAACACCCATAAAATCACAAAGTTCTTCTAACTTTTTTACTTTATTATCTACAATTTCCTCATATTTCACTAAGATATGATTAGAATTTTTAGCATATTTGTGACTAATTAACACCGCCTCTTTCCAGCGAGTGATACAGTGGTTTAAATCCCAACCAGGCCCCCATAAATCATGAGAATTTCTAGTAGCCTCATGCAGAGAAGCTATGGTATCCATACTGTTTCGCAAAATATGTATAAATTTAGCATCCGGCAACAACCGCTGTATATCCTCAATAAAATATATGTGTTCCGGCGTTTTTTCCAACCAAATACTTTTGTTTTGTTCCGCCGCCAAACCATCCAAAATTTCGACAAACCACCTAACTTTAGTGCCTACAGTTTGACTATTATCAAAACCTTGGAAAAGTTCAGGGCGATTAATCTCATCCTTAAAAAAAGCTTCCATCCTAGCAGGAAACTTTCGGACAAATTTTTTGTACAGTAAATAGTGAAAAAACTTAGATTCAGGAAAAGAAATAACTTCAGGATGAGCGGCTAATAAACTTTGAAGCATGGTTGTGCCGCTCCTCGGAGAGCCTACTAAAAATATCCGTTTCATTTTTATACCTCATAAATGGTTTGTGAATGAGATTTTTTTGAGGGAAACACAGAGAGCGCTAAGCCCACAGAGTAAGAGAAGAAAGAGATTTAATTGATGTATGATTATAAATCATTTGTCAACCTATATTTTTTAGCGGGACTCAAATATTTGCTTAACTCCACGTAAAATTTTCTTTTAACAAATCCGAAAGTTCCTGATTGTAAGGTGTGAAATAATTAGTCAATTCTTGTTCGAGTTCAGGCGGCATTTGGCTGTATTGATCTACATGATTGATTTCATATTCTTTAATTGCACCCTCACTAAGATCTAAGAAATTCAATACTTCCGAAAAGACTTTGCCGGGATTTGCGTGAAACTCTTCGCTTTTGAGAATTAGCAACTGTTCCCTCGGAAAATAATCAAGCCAATTTTTGATTTGTTCTACATAAATTCCCCGCGACAGATAGGAATAATGCTGGTGATTAAAACTGTAATAATTTTCATCGGCTTTCATTTTTTCAATCTCACCTTTGAGCCTATCTGGTTCAGAAGCGATGGCCTTTTCAAAATCCAACTTTTCGCAGCCACTCGCCACTTCTAAATGATAGTGCATCCATGCTCGTTTTACCGGGTTTCGCAGCATCAAAATCAGCTTAACATCCGGGAAACACTTGTAAACCCGCTCGGCCACCAAAGGATGATAAATATAATAAGTAGTCATCTCCCACAGCAACACCTTTTCACCAGTTACACTGCGACCCAACTGTTTGTTGTACCAATCAACACCACGCTCATAATTCAAATCAAAAAAGTGAATTTCGCGGGAAGCTTCTTTTATTTGCAAGTGATTTGCGAGATAGCCGTAGAGAGATTCCGTGCCACAGTTTTGAGCGCCAATAATTAAAAAATCAGGTTTTTGCTTAGATCCCAACTGAGTCGAAATATTGACGTAGCCGGGATTATTTTTATTCAAATCGTAAGTTGCAGTGGCTGGTTCCGGTAACTCCAGAAGCGGCATTTTGCCCTCAAATTCCCAGCGGTAGGGCGGACAAAGAATCGTTTTTTGGTTTACAGTAGATCGCACGTAGAGCGGATAAACCTGCCAATGATAATCATAGGCGTAAGCCAAAGTTTCCTCGTAAACCCCAACATTCACGTAATACTGACCGTTTCCTAAATCCAGTCTGTCTATTTGCAGCCGGATTTTGCCTTTCCCTTTCACCAGCGGCAGCAGTCTGCCCATTTGATTAGTATTAGTCTCAAAACAACTTTGACCATCATCCCTGCTGATTGTCACGGCAAAAATGGCAGCAGAAATTTCCTGGAACACCGAATAATTAATTTCAATGCTAATAGCATCACCGCTATCTATTTCCGAATAGGGAAACACTTTGACCTCGGTAATTTCTACTTCCAAAGAACCGAACCGATTCTGATTACTTAGCAGGGGTGACTGGTTACTTGTAGCTTCCGCAGCACGCAGGGTACTGGGATTTTCTGTGGACGAGCGCATTTCTGACAAATACTGACCGACTACCACTTCCGGTTCCCCATAAGCCACAATTTCACCTGATTTTAGCCACAAAGCCCGATCGCACATTTTCTGAATTTGCGACGCAGTGTGAGAAATCAAAACAATCGCACATCCTTGATTTTTAAACTCAGTTATCTTATTCAAACATTTAGTTTGAAAAGCCACATCACCAACCGACAAATGTTCATCAACTAAAAGCACTTCGGGATCGGTATGCACCGCCACCGAAAAAGCCAGCCGCATTTTCATCCCCGTACTGTAAGTCCGCGTCGGGCTGTCAATAAACTGTTTTAACTCTGCAAATTCCACAATATCGTCAAACCTGCGCGCCACTTCCCGGCGAGTCAAACCGGCCACCACCGCACCCACAAACACGTTTTCTCTGCCCGTTAGATCCGTGTGAAAACTCGCACCCAAATCCAACAAGCCGCCAATTCTGCCGTTAACTTTAATAGATCCTTCCTCAGCCCGGCAAATACCGCCGACAAGTTGCAGCAGCGTTGATTTTCCCGCGCCATTCTTGCCAAGAATTCCCAGCATTTCGCCCGGAGAAACAGTAAAATTTATATTCCGCAGCGCCCAAAAACTCGCCTCCGGCTTCAGCTTCCACCAACCGGACAAAGCGGCTTCCATAATCGTATGAGGTTTCGCGGTAGAGTAGCGGTTAAAACGCTTACCCAAACCTTTGACAATAATTGCTTCACGCATTTACACTTCCTCCACAAAATGAGCGCTTTGCCGTCTAAAAATTCCCAGTCCGATGGGTAAAAGAGCCGCCACAGCCAAGCTCAAAATTAACAGAGCAGACCAATCCGGCTGCATACCTTTAAGAAGTATGGCGCGGTAAGCTTCAATCAGGGGCACCATTGGATTTAAGTAATAAAAAATCTTAAATTTTTCCGGGACGCTGCTGATGTCGTAGAAAATCGGAGTCAGGTAAAACAGCATCTGCAAAACTACTCCCAAAGTGTGCTGAGTGTCGCGGAAAGTGACATTCAAAGCGGCAAGGGGATAAGCAAAACTAACTGTCAAAACAAACTGAATAATCATCAGCAGTGGCAAGAAAAATAGCACTGAATTCAGATGAACGCCATCAATTGCCAGAAAGATAAGTAACACCGGCAATGCTAAGAAAAAGTGAATGAGCCCCGTAGTCGTCGTGACTATCGGCAAAATTGCCGGGGGGAAATTTGGCTGCCTGATTAGTGCCTTATGATTGGTAATTAATGCCGTTGATTTAAATAATACCGTTTGAGACCAATTCCAGATTAACAAGCCGCTGAAAGCAAAGGAAGAAAATTTTGGAATATTAAGGGGTACGACAGAGCGAAACAAAAAGGAAAATACAGCCAACTGTAACAGCGGACTGATTAAAGTCCAAGCAATCCCCAAGGTCGATCGCTTGTAAAGTAATTTCATATCGCGATCGACCAACACCCGGAGCAAATCGCACCACTGAGCTATTTTGCGCCGATAAACCAGCGTTCCTGCATTTCTCACCGCACACCTCCGGCAACTATCGGAGGTTCTCGCCCGGATGCCTCCCAGGGCTGAATCTTAACCAAATTCTGGGTCTGCACCAGGGTCAGCTTGTCAGCAATTGGTTCTAAAAAATCAGCTTCAATCACTTTTATTGCCATAATTACCATTGTCAATTTCTCTTCCTTTTAACTCTCAATTACTATTTGTTTAAAATAAATTAAAGGCTTAATTCCACCTCTATTTTTGTTTTTTCCTATAATCTAATTATGTCAGTTATAGGAAGGATTTTTCAGTTGTTTTTTGTCCACTACTGTACATAACTCTAGATGTTGAAGTAGGGTGTTGTCAACTAAGCTAGGCTCAGAAAGAGCCGCACTTTTGGGCATACCGTTAACCCCGATCGCCCGAGCCAGGGGTTCGGCAAAGTCAAGCGCCAGAATCGATCGCAAGTGAGCGCCCCGCAGCGGTTCTGCGCCCGCTTGCGGAAAAATGTGGCCTACTGTCCGTTCACCGTAATACAGGTAAACCCCAGCCGGCCGTTCCGCGTCTAGCAGGCGTTCTGCCTCGAACAAACCTTGCTGCAAATCGATGTCAATTTCATATCCGCCCAAATCGCCGCTCGCCACGCCTCCTTGTAAAAAACTAGAAATTGCCGATCGACTTTTCAACTCATCGATGACACCCCTCAAATACCAATAACCGCGCAATTTTTCCCACAACCACCGCCAAGTTCCCCGCATCCGCAAGCTTTCGAGTAAATCAAGAGATTGCCTCAGTCCCACGGCCAGGCAATCCACAGCGGCCGGCCAGAAAAACGTGATCGCCACGAGAATTTTATCTACCACCGAGTAAGCAGTTTCGTAGCCTGCTAGCTGCAGTGTCTGTCTAAGTTCCGGGTGTCGGTGGCCGATCAAAACATCAGATCGCCCTTCCTGACGGGATCGGCGGAAATAGCGATCGAGATTGTTGGTTTCGTGTTCGTAATGATAGCCCACTGCATCCCCCGCTACAGCAAAAGGTACATCAGCTTTCAGCAAACGCACCCCAAACTCGTAATCTTCCCCGCCGCAGTTCCCGAAAGCCGAATCGAAGCCATCAAGACGAGCAAAAAGTTCTGCATCCACAGAAAGGTTGCCACTGAGCAAATCTTTATAAGTAAATCGGTGAGCCGGCTGGCTCATCTGATAAAACTTGTCTTCCCACCACGATCGCACTTGCACATCAAACAACCTAGTTGCTCCCTGCAACTTAGGCGGGTAAGGGCCCATGACAGCGCAGCCCGGACGCTCTCGGTGAGCGCGCGCGTGGCTTTCCACCAAAGGTGGCAGGGCTTCGATATCGTCGTCGAGAAACAGCAGCAATTGCCCGTTAGCCGAAGCAGCGCCCGTATTGCGGGCCATTGAAGCGCTCCGGCAATTTACCTCGATCACGTGCAGTTTAAACGGAGCTTTGTACTCTTGTAGCATTGCCAAAGTATCGTCTATGCAGCTATCTGCCACCACAATAACTTCGATCACCTCGAGCGGATAAGTCTGCGAGTGCAAAGCATCAAGGGCGCGCCGCAGCGAAGAACTTCGATTGTGGCTGGGAATAATTACGCTAACAGTTAGATGTTCCCTGTTCATATTAGATTGATAATTGGTAATTGGTAATTGTTATTTGGGAATTAATATTTGGTATTTGGTATGTGGGGATTTATAAGTGGTGATGAAAAATTTCAACACTCTTACTTCTTCGCTGTCCCATCAATATCCATCTGTTAAATCCCTTCTATCCATTACACCATCCGTTGCCGAATTTCCCTGTTCCTCCTGATTAATTATTTATCCAAAAAGCTTAGACCTTAGTTTCATTTCCCAGATTCATCTGTGGAGTCCATCTAAAATCTAAAATCTAAAATTGATTGACTTTCTCCTTAACTTCCTGCAACCGCTTGCGAGAAGCAAAATAAGCCATCGGCCCGCTAATGCAGCCCCGCAGTTGAGCCAAAAGTAAATCACTAGGAATAGAGCCCCGTTGCTTTCGCAAAGAAGCAAATAATTCAGGAATTTGCTTGGAATACAGCCATCCCAAAGCTAATCGCACCACCCCTAATTCACGATTTTTCACCAAAATCCGCGTCCAGAAAGCATAGACTCCGATTCCGTAGCCTTGGAGGGTTTTTCGCAATTCTTCCCAAGTGCGGCGATGGCGGTGCCAGCTCAATGCTCTCGGCTCGTAGACAATGCAGTAGCCCGCGCGCAAAATGCGGGCAAAGAGTTCACAGTCTTCGCCACCCACCGTGGGTGTTCCCGCCCCCAAAGCTTCGTCAAACAGGCCAATGCAGTCGCTCAAACTTTTCCGCACAGCCATACTCGCCGAAACTCCCACAAGATGCACAATCAGAGGATTGCACTGCGCCCCATCAAAAACTCGGCGATCAAATCCCCGCCCGTGCGGGCTGTACCACTCAAACAATTCTTGCGCTTCGGTTTCCAGTTCCAAGGGCATCACCAGCCCCGTGACGCACATAACGCGCGGATGGCTAAAATTCCACAAGAGCGATCGCAGCCAGTTCGGATCGGGCGCCGCATCGTCATCTGTAAAGGCTACGAATTCGTGTTTAGCTTCGCGTAAAGCTCGGTTGCGGGCAGCGCTGGAACCCGGTAAGTCTTCGCGCACATAGCGGACTTGTGGGTAATTTTTGATTAGTTCCTTGGTAGCGTCCGTGCCCGGACAATTGTCAATTACTAAGTATTCCTGACCGTCGTCTGGGATCTGCATCAGCGCGTCTAGACAGCGCCGCAAATCTTCCGGGCGATCGCGCGTGCAAACCGCTACTGTGGCGAGTGGCATTGCCTGCACAGGCCCGCGTTCGTCCCATGCGAGGGTATCGTAGAGCCAATTTTTCCAAAGGTTCTCTCCCGCAGCGTTCATCAGTGTTTCCCGCAATAGGGAGGCGTCGGCGCGACCTCCGACGAGCGACAATAGAGCTTGGCCGATCGGTTTTCCCCCCTGCCGAATTAAAACCAAGGCTTTGCTGTAACGCTCCTCAACCGTAATTTCGGGCGGGAGTTTGGAGATTTCCAGGTCAATAATAGCTGTTGCCATTTTAGATTTTAGATTTTAAATTTTAGATTGCCAAAAAATCCTAGCTACTCAGTATATTACCGGATGTATTTTAGCAGAAATTGTTTTAGGGTATAGCAACTTCTCAATGCCATACTTGCCGATCGCGAATCAAACATAAAGCCTCATTTTGTTAGGGATATTATTTATTTTAACTTTCGATGACCCGCTGATGTCAAGTTTTTTTTCCTACCTAATATTTTTTAACGAAAACCTTCGCACCTCGATGCACGTGTCAATTGCAGCCGTTATGGGCGGTCGGCGTCGGGAGCATGTCACTTTTGCAGGGAGTAATTATACTGATGCAGCGTGTCTCTGATTTCCAATTAAGCCGTTCAAGTAAGCACAACGATGAGCTAATACTTGTCCGACATGTTCTGATTTCCAACGAGATCCTGATATTTTAATTCGTCTCAGGGTAAACGCATCTAAATTAATTTGACAAAACCCTGAATTTGTGCATTACTAAATAACTAAATAACCTTCTTAAAATTTTTAATTTTAACCCGATTTGAGCAGATTAAATCAGAACCTTAAAATTTTCTGAAGTTCTTAAAGCCGGATAATTTTCCTTCTTAGATAGGTGTTAGATTTTGAGCATTAACTGGCAGAATTTAAAATTTTAACTAAATAATTATTGTCCATTGCTGCTCGATACCGTTTCATTTTTAGACTGTGTTTAGAAGTTTTTTCTTGTTTCAGTAAATTGATGGCTAAACGACGTAAAAGTGCAAAATTTTCGGGAGAGTTCTGTTTGCGAATCCGGCTTTCATCTTCGCAAAATGTAACATCGAGTGTCCGTATCGGCTCAATAAGTAGGGGTAACAGTTAATCTAGTTGCCAAGACAAGCCCAAGGGATGAAGAGAAGACTTGGAGCGAATAATAGTAGATAGAGAGGGAATAACTCCAAGTTGAGAAATTCGGTCACGCACATAATCGAAAAAACTGATTCCCAACTGACGAGTAGTAGCCACAAGAGACATAAAAGTATCCCAAGCCCTCGTACCCTCAATCGTTTGAGTTGCATAGCTAATATTACGTCGCTGCACCATAGTTCTGGCGGCTAACTCAGCCGGATTATTGTGTAAAGGTAATTCAGGATGCTCCAAAACTCGCTCGCAACTCGAATGCTTGTCCAGCAGTTAATTGTTTGCGTTCATCCAACAATTCATAGCCACTCGGAGTTTCAAAAAGCAGCCGAAATGTAGCCTTTCAAGGCTGTGCAGCTTCGGGACTGGGAGCGTCTTTGTAAGCTAATAATTCCCGATAATAATCCCAAAAATATTCGATAAACTGCCCTAAAATTACTTGATGGCAAGCGAATACCGGGCTTAACTTCTTGTAATGTCTTCCCTCGTGTACCCAACATAACGCTCGCTCGGCAGTGATTAGCTTGAATTGCGGAGCATCATCACAACAGAGGGTTTGTACGACTGGGCAATCTGTTGGCTGATGAGAGAAAGCAATAGCTGCTGCTTCCCTAATCCGGGTAACTTGTTGATCGCCCAGTTTGGGTACATACTTATTGAGTAGGTGATTAAACTCTGCCTCACTCAACACAGTTCCTTGGGGTAATAGCTTGAGAGCATTCTGCCATTTAGTCGGGATTTTGAAGTCCCCAATTAGTGAGAATGTCAGTGGATTCAGAATAAATTTTAGTTCTCGTCCGGGCTGTAATCCTTTGAGTACCGTTTGTCTATCTTTATTAGCTGTTGTGAAGTATACTGTATATAAAGGGTTGCAAATGATATTGGTGGTATGGTTGACTCCACCTACACGCGCGCCAGTTTGGTCGAAGTGTTGCCAAGGACTACTCGCTAGTCCTGAATTATAAACTTCTTGTTTCTCGGTTTCAAAAAGGCATTGGTTTTTGATTAATAAGTTGGAT
>NZ_JAUBUI010000009.1:0-122052 GCF_036705385.1 Microcoleus sp. B3-A4
GGGGTTTAACAAACTTTCACTGGTGGCCTCAAGTTCCAGTTGCTGCTTAATTATGGGTAAGCACCCGGACATGATATCAGATGCGTACACTTGGCAATTTCTGGTGGCAATTCTTCCAGCTCCAACCCCGACAAATCCAGTTCCGTCAATTTTTTCTCGGCTGCTTGGTCAATTCGTCGGGCTGCTTCGTCTCGCGTCATGCCCTTTGTTTCTCCGTAGTATTTATTTTCACGAAATTCAGAATATTTTTGGTTTTTATTTGACTCTCTAGCTTTTAGAAGTGGGGTCTCATCTTGAGACAACGATGCAATAGGCATCTTGACAACCAACTCAGACCCAACAATCTAGCTTTGATACAAAAGCTACATTGTTGGATATAAGAGTGTAGTTTCAAAGGTTAACACAGCAGACTTAACTATAAGCATTAAACTACAAACATTATAGTCAAACCAGGTAAAACCATACAGGGCAAGAGTTTGACGTGAAATCACTCTTCAACCCAATCATAAATCACTTCTCCGATGTTTTCAAACCAATCACGAAGCGCTTCTGGGATGGAGGTAATCTTATTGTTATGGACATCAAGCCATGCCAGATTTGACAGTTGTTTGAGCGCCTCTGGGATAGAGGTAATTTTATTGTTATTGAGGCAAAGCCCTGTCAGATTCGGCAGTTGCCCAAGCGCCTCTGGAATGTAGGTAATCTTATTGTTATTGAGGCCAAGCAAATCCAAATTCGACAGTTGCCCGATCGCCTCTGGAATAGAAGTAATATCATTGCTACTGAGGTAAAGACCTTTCAGATTTAACAGTTGCCCAAGCGCCTCTGGAATGGAGGTAATTTGATTGCTATCGAGGCAAAGTCCTGTCAGATTCGACAGTTGCCCGAGTGCCTCTGGGATGGAGGTAATCTCATTGCTATTGAGTTCAAGCCACCTCAGATTCGACAGTTGCCCGAGTGCCTCTGGGATGGAGGTAATCTTATTGCTATTAAGTCCAAGCCGTGTCAGATTTGACAGTTGTCCGAGCGTCTCTGGAATGGAAGTAATCTCATTGTCACTGAGGTCAAGCCGTGTCAGATTTGACAGTTGCCCTAGCGCTTCTGGGATGGAGGTAATCTTATTATAACTGAGGTCAAGGCTTGTCAGATTTGATAGTTGCCCGAACGCCTCTGGGATGGAGCTAATCTGATTCCTACTGAAGTTAAGCCGTGTCAGATTTGACAGTTGTCCGAGCGCTTCTGGGATGGAAGTAATCTGATTATTACTAAGGTCAAGCAATTTCAGATTCGACAGTTGCGACATAGCATCTGGGATAAAGGTAATCTGGTTCGTATCGAGTAAAAGGTGTGTCAGATGCGTATACTTAAAAATTTCCGGTGGCAATTCTTTCAAATCCAGCCCCGACAAATTCAGTCCCGTCACTTTTTTATTGATAAGTCGCTCAATTCGTCGTAGGGCTTCTTCTTGGGTCATGTCCTTTGTTTCTCGGTAGTATTCATTTTATTGTGGCAACAATTTAGCCTGTTGGAAAATCCATTTCCCAACTATGACTCGAAACTGTTACGGCTCGGTCAGGATACCGCTATTTCCCCATCTAGGGCTTGAAACGCCCAAACTACAAAATTATTGGCTCAAAAATAGACTTCTCCTCTCTCTTTTTATCTCCTCCCATAACCTCAAGCAATCGATCGACTACGCGCCTCCAAGTAAAATTTTCAGCCACAAAAGCCGGGCCCGCAACCCTCGCTTTCGCAGCCAATCCAGGCTGTTCGATCGCTCCTTCCATCAAATCAGTCAAATGTTCCCACTCAGGAGCTAAGATAAATAACGTTTCCCCGTCACTCGCCACAGCCGTAAATTTACTCTCAATCCGCAGTGCAAAGTCCGATCGCGTAAAATCATCCGTAGGGCCGCCCTCCGTGCAAATAACCGGCAAACCGCAAGCTGCAGCTTCCAATACCGGCAGATTAAAACCTTCTGCCAAATAGGGAGAAACATAAACATCTGCTGCTTGGTAAAACTCTGCTATTTGAGCAAAAGATAGTTGGCTACCAGTATAAATTAATCTTGGTAAAACCCTCGCTCTTTCCGCATCGTTGAGCACAACTCGGCAGGCTTCCGCAATCTCGTCTCTCGACGGATAAAGCAGTTCAGAACCTTTTAAAACTAATCTCGCATCTGGATATTTGTCAACTACTGCAGCGAAGGCTTTTAATAAAGGGCGAATACCTTTGCGATCAGTTTGCCCTCCGATGTTTAAAAATATAAAATAGTTTGACCAGCCGAAACTTTGGCGCAGTGATTGACGCCGATCGCCCGCAGCAGGATAATAAATTTGAGGCTCGACTCCCAAAGGTACGACGGCAATGCGATCGGCCTCCACACCGCTGCGAATTAAGCCGGCTTTTGACCACGCTGAAGGTGTAATAATTTTCGTTTCTGAGTTAACGGGGGTTTGGGCGATCGACTTAACACCCATCCCCTTTAATAGTGTACTGGTAACAATCCCCCATTCTGTGGCTGCAAATACCCAAGTTGCGGCGCTGCTGCTGGATGCCGAGAAGTTCCACGGGCAGTACATTCGCAGGGTAACATCGGCTGACTGATTTACTGCAGGGATCTTAATGCTGCGAAGTAATGTTTCATTTGGGCGATCGAACAAACTAATTTTCGTCTCCCAAGCTGCGTCAATGTAGGGCATATCGCGGTGGAAAAGCTCAATTTGGCTTCGCGGGCGATCGAGCATTTCCAGCAGTTGAAATTGATTGGCTACGCAATAGGAATGATAAATAAAACGCCAGCCTTCAACAATAATCTGCAATTCAAAACTCCCGCTTTTGGAATTAAAAATTCACCTAATAATCAGAAATGGGTAATTAGTAATTAGCCACCAGAAATTACCAATTACCAATTACTAATTACCAATTCCTTACTTAATCACTTGCCAATCCATAATCCGCCACTGTCCCTCTTGGCGGATCAAGTCGTAGCGCACCCGCAGGTTTTCGTTGCGGGAAGAAACGAGCTGAGATCGATCGAACACTTCGGCTTTTTCCCCTACTTGGGCTTCTACTTGAGCGCGATCGGGATTAGTCGGATTCGTCTTAACTCCATTAACTTGCAGCTTGTGTACGTAACGCTGGTGCGCGTTGTTTCGCTGTTGAGCTTCTGCCATCAATTGCCAGCGAGACAAAGCCGGTTCTGTCAGAACTTGCTTTAATTCTTCGACTGCGTGATTCGGGCCCAAAGCCGCTGCTTTCGCCGACAGCCAGCTTTGAACTATTTGTCCGGCTGATTCCTCAGTGATTTCTCCCGACACTGCGCCTGCCGCGCTCGGCTCTGGGGCCGCGGCCAAGGCAGGGATTTCTAGGGGCGGTTCTTCCAGGCGGACAAGGGCTTGCTCTCCTCGGAGGGGGCCAGATAGGGCTTGCATGGCGCTAGCCAACAGACTGAGTATTAACCACAGGAGTAACAGGCTCAGGACACCTGCGACTAGAAACAAAGCCAGCCTGTTTGGAGGCATGGACTTGACTTGGGCGGTAAGTTCTGCTGCCTTGGTGCGCGCCCGATCGACCAAATCGCCCTTTAGCCCGCCGCTTGCTCCGCTGCGCCCTGAATGTTGGCGTCTGCGTTGTTTGGAAGTCGAGTCTGCAGGGTGTGGCACTGTAGCTATCGGGATAGAGACGGCCGCAGCAGCAGCGCTCGGCGCGGCCACAGTTGCCTGGGATTTAGCGCCCGAGGCTGCCGTGGAAGCCTCGCCCGGTACGGCGGTCAAGGTGACGGTACTGGCTCCCTGCTTGGCTGTCGGTGGCTGTGCGGGTAGGGCAGCGGGCGATCGGCCTGCTGTCGGTTGCAGTCGCCCTGGGAGCTTGCCTGAGCGGGGCTGCACGACGACCCATTCGTTGGCGGTTTCTGCGTCCTGCGGCAAAGCTTCTAGGTAAGCTTGTACTTTCGGGTCGGCAAAGTAGTCTTTCAAGGACACTGACTCGTTGGCCAAGTCGCGGAAGTGGGGAAACACTTCTTCTTGTAGCCAGTGTTCGGCGTACAAGCACAGTCCGGGCAACAAGTCGGGTGAATCTTGGGAATGTTCGCGAATGAAGGCCAGGGGTTCTTTTTCCGAACTGAGTTCGAGGGCTCTGCTGGCTTCTTCTGTCTGGCCCAGCAGCAGGGAACAGACGGCTTTTTCCAGGTGAACGTCTTGGCGGCGACCGAGCTGCATCAGCATCAGCTTGGCGCGACGGATCATCGATGGCTGTCTTGCGGCAAATCCTTGGGCTAACAGGGTGTAGACCGAGAGGTAAGTGGCGACTGCGGAGGGGCGGCCGGCTTCGGCTTCAAATAGCGCCTGCTGCTCGCTGCTGGTTAGGTGTTTACGCATTTGCTGCACGAACCGGAGGAAGTCTTCTATTCCTAAACCAGATCGATCGTCTCCCGAACCGTCGATACCGCCTCGTTCTTGAAGCATTTCTCGCAGGATTTGCAGTCCCTTGCGACGCTCGTCAACTTTTTCTTCGGGGAGTGATAATAGCTCTAAAATGTTGTACGGACGGAGTTTGTATATGTCGGCTTGCATTTCACCCCTCACGCTTGCAAATAGGCTTTCGCGCAGCAGCAATTCTTGACCTGCTTCTAATGATTTTGCGGCATTTTCGTACTGACCTTGCTGCCACTGTTCGCGGCCGAGTTCTAGACAGGCAAGGCTGACAGTTAAAACTATATCTGGTCTCACGAGCTGGGGGTCGCCGAAACGACCTTCTGCGATCGCGATGCTGCCATTGTTAAGATACGGGCGACCCAGCTTCTGTACGAGTTCGTATTCCCCCAGTTCTTGCAGTATGAGCAGGGCTCCTACGAATTGGTTGTCATCGATTTCAATACTTGGAGTGTGGGGGTCGGGAGCAGCCTCTAAGGCCTTGGACTCTGGCGGAGCAGTTTCTCCTGCGTCTTGCAGGAAGGTGGCCGTGCCTGCTGAGGCTTTTGACCTCTGGAGCTTGGCTTCCTGTGCGGCTTCCGACTCTCGATCGTAAGTTTTGGCTAAAAAACTGGCATCGTAAGCTTTGCGCCCCTCTGAGTCTGACAGAACGGCGCAGGCTTCATCGAGCAGTTGTTTGCGGGCGACGATCGCAACTTCAGAATACTCCCTGCGCGGAAGCTGTAAAGTTCGATCGCGGTGAGCCTGCTGCAACTGTTCGGCAGTAGCTTGAATCGGTAGACCCAAAATCCGGTAGTAATCTAGTGGAATTAACACTCGTCCACTTCCCCAAAGCGCTAGCAACTGAATTAGCCTATCTTAAGTGACATACTCCCGCAAACCAAATCAAAAATTTTGGTGTTGGCTTCCAACCGCCCAATTCACGGTATCTTGGACTTGTCGTAGAGATACTCTGACTTTTTTCCCTCTACAGCGTTTTACAGTGAGGAAAATGCCTTGCCCCACTGCCCGTCAGCTAAATGAGTTGTTTGACTCTTGAGCATTTTCGGGTTTGAGAGTAATGGAATTATATCATTCGTTGGCATCGGGTTTAGATGGGACTTGGTTCTCGGACTCCTGACCATCCGCCCCGCCTGCCAAACTCATTTTAACAATTGGTGAACTGTTGCACAGAAAAGGTTCGATCTTTTTCTGCTGCGGTTGTGTCCCATCTCGGTTTAAATTTAGATGTCTAGGAAGCCGATCGTCGGGTATTAATTATTTATGGTTCAGGAACGGACTTTACCAGTTTTTGACGCGCAAAGCGTAAACATTTCTCGGGATGAGGGCTTGATGCTCTACGAGGATATGGTCTTGGGGCGCTATTTTGAGGACAAGTGTGCTGAGATGTACTACCGGGGCAAAATGTTTGGTTTTGTCCACTTGTACAACGGTCAGGAAGCTGTCTCTACTGGCGTGATTCGAGCGATGCGCCGGGATGACACTGATTACGTCAGCAGCACCTACCGCGATCACGTTCACGCTTTGAGCGCGGGCGTCCCGGCGCGGGAGGTAATGGCCGAGTTGTTCGGGAAGGAAACTGGTTGCTCGAAGGGCCGCGGCGGTTCGATGCACATGTTTTCGGCCGAACACCGACTGTTGGGAGGTTATGCTTTTGTGGCTGAGGGGATTCCTGTAGCTACGGGGGCGGCTTTTCAATCGAAGTACCGCCGCGAAGCTTTGGGGGATGAGACTTCCGATGGCGTAACTGCTTGTTTTTTTGGCGATGGCGCTGCAAATAACGGGCAGTTTTTTGAATGTTTGAATATGGCGGCTTTGTGGAAGTTGCCGATTATTTATGTTGTGGAAAACAACAAATGGGCGATCGGGATGGCCCACGAGCGAGCTACTTCTGACCCGCTGATTTACAAGAAAGCTCATGCTTTTGGCATGGCTGGTTTTGAGGTTGACGGGATGGATGTTTTGGCGGTGCGGGAAGTGGCGAAAGAAGCTGTAGCGCGGGCGCGAGCCGGCGAGGGGCCGACTTTGATCGAGGCTTTGACTTATCGCTTTCGCGGCCATTCTTTGGCCGATCCTGATGAGTTGCGTTCTAAGGAAGAGAAGGAATATTGGTTCCCCCGCGATCCGATTAAGAAGTTGGCTGCTGATTTGATCGATCGAACTTTGGCAACTGCTGAAGAATTGAAAGAGATCGATAATAAAATTCAAGCAGTAATTGATGATGCCGTCGATTTTGCTGAGAAAAGCCCTGAGCCAGATCCTAGCGAATTGTATCGGTTTATCTATGCAGAAGATGAGTAAGCTGTTGTGATTTAACTTGTATGTTTAGGGCGGCCAGGATGCCCACCCCACAAGAGTGATAGATCCCCGTAGGGACGCGGCGAAAGCCTTTGTCCCTACTGCACTTCCTCAACATGGAATACGCTGTAAGACTTACGTACAAACTCTACTTGTAGGGTTGGCACTGCGAACCTTATTACCCTAAATTGTGGCTAGAATCAAAGGTAGACTTTATAGACGAAAAGAGGCGATATCATAAATCTCGATCGCGCTCTAAGTCAAGCCAGCAAAAATAAGGGTGCAGTTCGAGTCAAAGTCAAGCTAACGAATGCCCTTGATGAAGAGTTAGTCAAGAGAGGATTGCTCAATCCAAATCAGTTGCGCGTGTACGAAGCAGAAGCACTCATAGATACTGGTGCAGTACGCACAGCTATTCCTGTAGAAGTCTGCGAACACCTGGGTTTAAGAATTAGGAGTCAGGAAATAGCAAAATATGCTGATGGCAGACAAGAAACAGTGGGGTTGACTGGGCCTATTATCATTGAAAGAGAAGGGCGCGAAACGATTGAGGCGGCAATGGTTTTAGGCGATATGGTGCTAATCGGTCAAACTGTGTTAGAAACTTTAGATTTGCTAGTAGATTGCAAAAATCAGCGTCTAATTCCCAATCCTGAAAATCCCGAAAGGCCTGTATTGAGAGTTTAATACTAAATCCCGCTTAAATACCTCCTTGATTTATTATGTTCGAGTGCCGATCGCGGCATGATGTCAGCATTTTTAATCAGCACATATTCCAAGGTTTACCAAGGCTTGTAGCCGTAGAGCCATTCTTGAAACTCATCTTGATTCATGTGCGACGGCTTCATCATTTCGCGGAATGTTGTCTCGCTGTCTGGCTTGTAGGATCGTTCACCCTGATGTTATAGGTCGCGATCGCGCCCGCCTACTTTTGCAAGAAATCTCTTTTATGAATTAGTGCGTGAGTGTATATTATCAAGCAGAACCTAAATTATCTCACACGAATCGCGATTAGCTTCGCTAGTGTTCAAGGCAATCGCTTTCGTCGCTGCTGCTTTTAACCGTATCTAAAAATGAGTGAAACCCCAACTTTCGATATCGCCATTATTGGTGCAGGGCCAGGCGCACTATGTGCAGCCCATGGGCTAGCCAATTTAGGTTTTTCGGTAGGTGTGTTTGAACGAGCTAGAGCTTTACGTCCTATCGGCGCTGCCCTAGGGTTGGGAGAAGCGGGGTATAAGGCATTGGCCCTCATCAATGCCGATCTCGCTACCCAAGTTCGTGCCGCTTCTGCCAACCCACAGCGACAACTGCTGATGAGACCCAATGGCGAGGTTCTGTTTTCTGATGAATCGCCCTTGGCGGGTACTCCCTTCACTTGGCTAGCGTGGTATAACCTACAAAGCTCATTGCACAACACACTCCCACCTACTGTATCCCTTCACCTCAACCATAAGTTTGTCAACTTCACGAAGGTCGCCGATCCGTCCGAGGCTGCCTTACGTTTGCACTTTGAGAATCAGGCCGATGTTGGCGCACAACTGTTAATTGGTGCCGATGGTTATCACTCCGTGGTTCGCGGTCTTACCGTGGGAGATGGTGACCCTCTCTACACTGGAACCATGACTTGGCGAGGAATCTTGCCCCGTCAAATCCTCGCCCCCCTCGCTGAACCCTTTGCAGAAGGGGCTGGTTTTCAACTGGTAGTCGGAGACCAGAAAAATTTTTGGATTATGGATGCAGGAGCCGAGGCACTGGCTTGGACAGGGACTGCACTCCATCCGACTTCAGAGAAGAGTACCGATGTTTTAGCTATGGTTCTCCAAGTTTTTGACCAATGGACTCCCTTTGTTGAAAGGGTTATTCGAGCAACTGACCCTACCACCATTGTGGAAACTGGCGTGTTCGATCGGGAACCAGTATCCCAATGGGGGGATAGAGAGAGAATCACCTTGTTAGGGGATGCCGCTCACCCGATGCGACCGTCCTTAGGATTAGGGTCTACTATGGCATTTGAGGATGCTGTTGCTTTAACAAAAGCACTCAAGGGGCTGAACTTGCAGGATACTGCTTGTGTTGCTAAAGCTCTTACGCACTATGAAGAGGAACGGATTGCGATCGCCGCACCATTACAACTAAAAGCAAGGCAAGCAGGAGAAGCGTCCCATGCCTCGAACCAGGCTGACCAACTCAAGGCAGGCTTTGAATTCGCCTTAGCTGCTCGCAGACAAAAGGAGATGACTATATCCGATTAATTCAGTTACTCCCACATTTTTTGATAATGCAAGCGGGAATAAATGTGGATCGGGGGTTTACGTCAGCAGTTTTTCATGCTCTGTTTTTTCTTCTTTTTTTCTGCGGGGTTCGGTCTTTGAGCGGCTGCATTGTTAGTTAATAGGTTGAGTCAGTGGAGCGATCGGGTGCTTTGCTTGTACTCAGTCGCACGCAGAGCCTAGCCAGCCCTGGGTATTTCGGCCCCTACCCTGGCGCGGCGTTCACTACGTCGGATTTCTCGCTAGCAACACGCGCCTGTTCAGTAGACCTCTTGCAAAAGTAGGTGGGCGCGATCGCGAGTTATCACAAGCGTGCATAGCAACTATAGCTTCAACGATCGCCCGGGCTAAAAGTGCTGTCAATGTAGTACGATAGTGTTACCCTAAGTTACCATAATCAAGGGAAACTAAAAGTTTTTAGGATTTTATCGAGTCGATATACAAATCGCCACCGTCGGTTCTGATCAAGATTTAATCTGATAGCTGGACTCGATAATTATCAACTCAATAAAGTTCCAAAATTGAGGAATATTAGCTTTAAAAATTGCCAAAAAGTCTCTACTAATTGTACATAAATTTTTCCCCTCAGCTCGCACTAGATTTTGGGAGATGTGAGTGCTGCATCCCTGTTTCATAAATTTTATTTGTTCATACAGATTCATAAATATTAAGAGAATTAGAGACGCACAGCAGCCATTGCGCCCAGACTTTTGCAAGTTGCATCTTCAATTTAATTATCGTGGCTCACCAGCAGCTTTCAAATATTAACCCTGCTGATAACGCAGAGGTATAACCCTTAATTATAGTGGAACTGCGATATAACATTTTATACCAGGTGTCAACTCCCGCAAACAACCGTAAGATTACCAGATCGCCCATCCTGTATATCGCAGCAAATGCAGCGCCACCCCCAACCCGCAAATCTCCCTTGCAGAAAGTAGCACAAACGTGATACGGTATAAGCTTGTGTCCAAATAACACCAGTTCATGCCAAAACTCAAAACTCGCAAAGCAGCCGCAAAGCGCTTTAGAGCGACCGGCAGCGGTAAAATTGTGCGCCGTAAAGCTTACAAAAGCCACTTGCTACAGCACAAAAGTTCAGCTCGCAAAAGCCGTCTATCTAAGCTGGTCGTCATCGACGAAACCAACGATGCTAACGTGCGGTTAATGCTTCCATACTTGTAAAGTTTAACGGAAATTAAAGATGACACGGGTAAAACGCGGTAATGTCGCCAGAGCGCGCCGCAAAAAAATTCTCAAATTAGCCAAGGGTTTCCGAGGCGCACAGTCGAAACAGTTCCGCACAGCTAACCAACGGGTGATGCAAGCCCTGCGTAACGGTTATCGCGATCGCAAAAAACGCAAGCGCGATTTCCGCCGCCTGTGGATTGCTCGGATCAATGCTGCATCGCGCCAGCACGGAACGAGCTACAGCAGACTGATCGGCAACATGAAAAAAGCCAACATCGAAATTAACCGCAAAATGCTGGCACAAATGGCGATTATTGACCCCGCAACATTCGGTAAAGTCGTGGAAATGGCTAATCGAGCCGGAGCCTGAAAGTTAGGTTGATTTTCAGAAGGCACAAAGCAGAAGTAAGAAAGATTTAACTGTCTGCCAGAGAAGGAAAACTCCTGATGAATTTAGGAGGTTGAGAGCAACTTTCCTTCTTTGTTCTTACTTCTGGACTGTTGCTTTTTTAGAAATCGCGATCGGGCCTGTCGATCGCTATTTCCTTGTTTTTTATACAGTTGCAAAGGCAAATGTTAGAGATTGCTAACGCCTTAAAATAAATAAGACCTTCCACAGACCTACCTAATTTTAAGAAAAACATGGATAGTAATTTGCTCATTGTTTACCTGTCAGTCCTGCTCGCTATACTCGGCAGCACTTCCTGGTTTGTGGTGCGCCAGATTCTTAAAACTCGGAAGCTGGAAATGTCTCTAGAACGCTTAGAAAATAAGCTGACAGTAGAAAAAGGAACAGCACAGGAATACTACGAATTAGGAAGTATCTATCTAGATAAGAAGCTTTACTCCCAGGCGATCGTACTGTTTCAAAAAGCCCTGAAATCCAAAGACTTAGAAGGCGAAGAAAATCAAGCTGTCATTTACAACGCCCTCGGTTTTGCACACTTTGGCCAAGAACAGTACGACATCGCAATCCGCCACTACAAAGAAGCCCTGAAGTTACAGCCAGGATACGTTACATCTCTCAATAATCTGGGTCACGCCTACGAGCGCAAGAAATTAACAGCTCAAGCCTTGGAAATGTACGAACAAGCTCTCGCCTGCGATCCAGACAATACCACGGCCAAACAGCGAGTAGAGTCGCTCCGGAAGCGTTTGGTAATCTATAATTGAGCGCCCATGTTAGGAGCAATAGAGATCCCGCAAACCTGGTTTCATTCAGAAACCGGGTTTTTTCTTCACATAGTCCAAGATACTAAACTATCCAACACATTAATGCGTTAGTTTTTAAGAACAGGAATTCCAAGTGAAGCTCGATCGCACACCGTCCCAGCACTTTAAATTACTGTCAAGATAAAAGCAGTACCTGCAACGCCGGTCAGTCCTAAACAATAGAAGGAGGAGAACATAGTGACATCAATTCTCGTTGTCGAAGATTCGTGGTTGACTCGCAGGGTGATATGCAAAATCTTGCGAGCAGAAGGATACGAGACTTGGGAAGCATCCAGCGGCCCAGAAGCTCTAGAACAGCTCGGCACTAAAACCCCAAACTGTATGCTCTTAGATCTGCTGATGCCAGAAATGGAAGGTCGGGAAGTCCTGCAAGCCATGCGCGATCGAGGATATAAAATTCCAGTGATCGTAATTACCGCAGACATCCAAGCAAGCACCCGCTCCGAGTGCATGGAACTCGGAGCCATGGCAGTTATTCACAAAATGCCCAACTCAGACGAACTAATCGGGTGGATCAAAAAAGCTCTCAGTGTCAGCGAGGAAAGCACCCAATGAAATTAAGCACTCGACAGCTCGATGCTTTGCAGGAACTCGTCAACATCGGGATCGGTCAAGCCGCAGGGGTTTTGAACGACATGATCGACTCCCCGATTCGCTTGCAAATCCCCTACCTTCAAATCCTGACTCCCATCGACGTGGAAGAAGAGTTAGAGCAACACCTCAACGGCGAGCAAATCGCCGCTGTCCAGCTCAAATTCACAGGCTCCTTTGGAGGCATTGCCCAGCTAGTCTTTCCCACCAACAGCGCTGCCCTGCTGGTGACAATGCTTACAGGGGAAGAAGTTGGAACTCACGATCTCGATTCAGTCAAAATTGGTACGCTGAGTGAAGTGGGAAATATTGTAATTAATGGGGTCATGGGTGCAATCAGCAACGTACTTCAGCAGCGCCTGAACTACTCAATTCCCACTTATAGCGAAGGGACGATTGCTAATTTGCTGGTATCTGGCGGTTTAGCTACTGATACAGTTGTTTTATTAGCCCAGACCAGTTTCATGATTGAAAGGCTTCACATTGAAGGAGATATCATTCTTATTTTCAATGTTAATTCCTTTGACACCTTGTTGACTGCTATCAATCAACTTGCCGGGGGTCTATGATTGAGGAGAGCAAAAGTATTAAGGAAAAGTTTGGGGTTCTCGACAGCGTACCAGTCGGTGCCTGCTTGCTGCAAGATGATTTTGTGGTGCTGTTTTGGAACACTTGTCTGGAAGAGTGGACTAAAATTCCCCGCAGCCAAATATTGGGAACAAAGATCACAACCCATTTTCCTCACCTGAGTCAGTTAAAGTATGCCACTCGCTTCAAGCAAATCTTTGCAGGAGGCCCGCCAACAATTTTTTCTTCTCAAATTCACAAACACCTGATTCCGGCAACTTGGCAAGACGGCCAGCAGCGAATTCAGCAAACTACTGTGACTGCTGTGCCGGCCCAAGAGGCTGGCATAGAAGAACAGGAAATTAGAGACTGGGTTCTCCGTACTCTTGAGTTGGAATCAGACGGTACTGTCGGAGTCGGATCACCAAGAAGTGCTTTTTTGTCTAGGGAATCTGCACCCTCAGCTTCGTCATCAATATGGCCCGGGGTCAATTCCCCATCGTTTTACGCGCTGCTGGTGATTCAAGACGTGACCGACCTCACCCACCGCATCCAAGCTTACCGCACAATGCGGGATCAAGCTTTGGAAGAAGTGCAAGTGCGTCAGCGGGTGGAGGAAGAATTGCGATCGAGCCAGCATTTCATCCAGCAGATTGCTGACGCGGCGCCTTATTTGCTGTACATCTACGATTTGACCGAACAGCGAAACGTCTACGTCAACGGTCAAGCTTCTAAATTGCTGGGTTATACTCCCCAAGAAATTTTACAGATGCAAACTGCTTTGTACTCCAGTTTGGTGTACCCAGAAGATTTGCCCAGGCTCAAAGCCCACCAGCAAAAATTTCCTTCGACCCAAGACGGGCATATTTTGGAATTGGAGTATCGGCTCAAACATCGATCGGGCGAATGGCGCTGGTTTCGCTGCCGCGACCAAGTTTTCGCCCGCACAGCCGACGGCTGCCCCAAACAAATTTTCGGCACCGCTCAAGATATCACCGAGTACAAGCGGGCAGAAGAGGCGCTGCGACAGCAGAACGAACGAGAACTGCTGATGGCGACGATTACTCAGCACATCCGCCAGTCTCTGGATTTGGGCGAAGTGCTCAGCACGACAGTGACAGAAGTGCGTCACTTCCTTCAGGCCGATCGAGTGATGATCGTCCGCTTCAACCCCTGTACCGCCAGTCTCTGCGCCGGCCCGGCGACGGGGGCGGTGACAGTGGAATCTGTAGCTCCCAACTGCCCGCCGATGTTGGGGGAAACCCTGGAAAATTTCTGTTTTGACGAGTTCTATATCGAAGCGTACCAACATCGGGCGATCCGGCCGATCGCTGATGTTTTGGCCGCCGATTTGCCGCAATATCAAATTGACTTGCTCGCACAATTCGCGGTGAGAGCTTATTTGGTAGTGCCTTTAGTGCAAGGAGACGATTTGTGGGGGCTGCTGATGGCCCACCAGTGCAGTCCCCGGCAGTGGATGCAGTTGGAAGTAGAGTTGCTGTCTTCTCTGGCCACGCAGTTGGCGATCGCCATCAAGCAAGCAGAACTCTACCAGCAGTTGCAAGCGGCCAACCTCAAGCTAGAGCGCTTGGCAACTTTAGACGAACTCACGCAGCTAGCAAACCGCCGCCGATTCGATCAGTATTTAGAAATGGAGTGGCGCAGACAAGCCCGGGAACAAACGCCTCTGTCCCTGATTCTCTGCGATATTGATTCTTTTAAAAGTTACAACGATACCTACGGGCACCCAGGGGGAGACGAATGTTTGCGGCAAGTCGCTGCGGCGATCGGCAATGCAGTCAGTCGCCCCGCCGATTTAGTCGCTCGCTACGGAGGCGAAGAATTTGCCGTTATTTTGCCAAATACCGCGATTCAAGGCGCCGTGATGGTAGCCGAACACATACAGCTTAAAATCGCAGCTTTGCAGCTTCCTCACGCTGGTTCTCAAGTGAGCCCGTACGTCACTCTCAGTCTGGGCGTAGCGAGTATTGTTCCTGCATCTGAATCGGGAGCCGAAATTCTGATTGCCGCAGCCGACCAAGCGCTCTATCAAGCTAAACGACTTGGGCGCGATCGTATCCAACTTTACCAGCCCGATCCTGCTGGCAAGGCGAATGGGGCAGGGACTTCGATACTTCCTGTAGATTTTTCTATACCCAATACTAATTTACCCTCTCCCACTAGCGCTTGACGAATTGCAATATTTGTTGATTCCGAGTAGTTATACCACTCCGCCAAAAAAATGCCACTGTAAGCCCGCGATCCAAACCCCGCTCTCCCTCTTCTGTCACTTTCCGGATTAAAGAAGTAAGAAATAAGCCAGATCGAACAGAAGAATAAAAGGGTGGGAATTGATTTATTGTATCAATTAAATCGTTGAACCCAAGCAATAAATTAGGATAAGCAAATATTGATAACCAAGGAGAAATCCACCCAAATAGAAGGATGGGTTGGATAAGCTGTTGTGCATTTAAACCGTGCTACAATAATTACCCTTGTTTGGGCTTTTTCGTCCCCATTAAATAATAAACTCTCCTTCATTTAAGAGGCGATGTAATAAATACTCTAGTTCTTCAATTGATGTAAACCGTCGATTAGCAATATATCCTTTTGTTGAAGGTCACACCAATTCAATATCTAATCGTTCTGAAGTTAATTTTTTAGGGTAGCTAGATATTTGGAGGTATTGTGTTTAAAGGCTGCCGTTTGGTAGGATTTTTTTATTTTTTAATATATACCTTTTCCCAATGTCAACGTATTTTTTTTTTTACCCTCCTCCGAACTGGCGCTTCACTTAATTTTATATCGGTAGTCTTTTATAAAGATCTTGCTAATCTTTGTGCTGTTTATCTTTCAAATTCGCATCCTAAATTGTGAGATTTTTGGTCTATAATTGAGCGTAAAATTTTTATCTATTTATCTGTGGCTTTTCTATGACTTCCATTCATTCTCGCATCTGGCTGGAGTTTCTAGATGGTCTGGAGATCCCTGAATACACCAATGAGACACCTTATTTACGGAGCCACCCAAAAATTTAGCAATTTTAGCTTGATTTTTTCCGTCATTAAGCAATCATAAAATCAGATTTTTTCTCTAATATCTCCTTTTTCTTCTTGTAAGGCTTTCTGTAGTTTTTATGTTGGCTCGTCTCGTTGAGATAATGATTGGCTGGCATTTTTTTACTGATTGACTAAATTCATTTTTAATGAAACCATATTTAAATGCACAACAGCTTAGGGCTTTGCTAACTTCGACAATTTTCGTACCCGGTTATTAGCTGGCTTTTCTGATTAGTTTGACTTATCACCACAACTCCAGAAGAATTAACCTTCTTTCTGACATCCATCACATCAGAAAAAAGCGAATCCGTTGCCGAGCTTCCTTCTTTAACATCTGCTATATCCTTGAGGGTTGCAGGTTCGGGATGCTAAAATCAAGCCGTACCATTTATCTATTGGTATTTGCTTTCTGACCCGAAATCCTAAGTTTTCAATAATTTGTCGGGTTTCCGCGTGAGTGTGACCAGACCACAAGTGATATTCTAAAGAAAGGTTTTGCACAAGTTGCCAAGTATCTCGATCTTCAAATAACAGCCATTCTGCACCTTCGCAGTCTACTTTGGCTAAATCGACGCTACCACCAATTCGCTCGATCGCCCTGCGAAATGATACCATTGGTATTTCGCCGCTTTCGCTAACTGTCGATCTGGTTTTTCCCGAAACTTCCCGAATGTCGAGGACTACTTTACCATCTCGGTCTCCTACTGCTTCCATAAAATATGTAAAATTTGCGATTTGAGATTGATGTTTGAGGTAATTTTTTAGGTAGGGATTAGGTTCGTAGGCGTGAATTACGGCCTGGGGAAACCTGTTCCTCGCAGCAATCGGAAATAAGCCAACATTGGCTCCAATATCAATAATTGTCATCAGCGATTCAGATAATTGCTCGACTCCGTAGCAGTCGTCTAAAAGCACTTCTATAAATTCTCCGTCCATGCCTTTCTCTGAAGGCACGTTTATTCGATGCAGTTTTCCTTGCACAATTAATTGTTCGGGCAATTGAAAGCTAGCAACTCTGTTAAATTTAATCCCTAATTTTTTGGCTCGAATTTGACGCTGCAGTAGTTGCTGAAATTTATGGACAAGCATAGGGAGAGATTGAGATATGTTGTAATTTTAAAATAACCTTAGATGATGGAAAAGCCTCTAGGTAATAATTCAGGTTTTCCACGGCTTGTAAATCCAGTTGAAGTCTGCGAATTCAACCTGAAGGCGAGATTTTTAGTCAACCAGTCCGGCTGATTACGAGTTTGTTGAGAAAGCGCTAGATATCATTACAGAAAGTTATTTTTTTGTTCATAAGAAGAGTAAATTGAGAGTAAATATGATTTAATATATGTCAAAATGCGCTTCAAAACACGGAATTGAAAAATGTTAGAGTTCGCTGGGCGGCTCCCAACAATTGAAGAGTTAGTAATGCTCCACTTTCCTAGGGCTGCGGAGTCGGAAATTAACCGGCGGTTGATGGAAAAATTCGCCGGCGCGGGAGTGAATGCTTGGCTCGTCGATCGTGCGAACAATGCGATCGCCCTAATTCCCGACCGCAATCCCCAAAAGTCGATCGCCATTACCGCTCACAAAGATGAAATTGGCATCCTAGAGAATCTAGCACTCATGCAGGCTCTACTCGTTGAAATACTCACCGGGCTAAAGCCGCAGTGATTCTTGACGCTTCATTGGGTTCTGCTACCGAGGTAGTCTTACAATCCCTCTGCGTCCATTTAGAGTCGTGGCAATTCCCTATCCCGACTTTTTCTATATTTTTAGCAGCATTTTCGTCTCTATCTTGCTCAGTGCCACAATTCAAACAAAGCACTGAGCGAATAGACAAATCGATTTTACCCCATCTGAAGCCACAATCTGAGCAGATTTGGCTAGTAGGTTCCCATCTACTAATTACTTGAAACTCTCTGCCAAACTTTTCAGACTTGGCTTCACAAAGAGTCCTAAATTCTCTCCATCCTTGCTGGCTAATCGCTCTTGAAAGTTTCCGATTCTTTACCATTCCTGACACGTTCAAATCTTCCAAAACAATCACTTGGTTTTCGTTGACTATTTTGGTTGATAGTTTGTGCAGGAAATCTTTACGGGTATCGGCAATGCGATGGTGAAGCTTAGCAATCTTGATTCGAGTCAAGTTTCTTCTTTGAGAATCCTTTGGTTGACGAGCTAACTTACGTTGTAGTTTACGAACTTTCCGGTCTAACTTCTTATAGGTAGGACTTTCAGCTTTTTCACCATTGCTCATCACTGCAAAACTTTTAATCCCTAAGTCAATTCCGATACTTTGGTTTTTAGCCTCTGATTGAATTGGTTGAACTTCTACGACAAAACTCAAGAAATAGCGTTCGGCACAGTCCTTGATTACTGTGACAGAACTAGGCGCTGAAGGTAATTCTCTAGACCAAATTGGTTTGACTCTTCCAATTTTCCCCAAGTATACAGATTCACCCCTGAGAGAAAATGCTGCTTTTGTGAACTCAGCAGACTGCGAATTTGTCCTCTTTTTGAATTTGGGTAAACCTAACTTTTTACCTTTTCGTTTCCCCTTACAAGAATTGAAAAAGTTTCTATAGGCCATGTCCAACTGTCTGAGAGACTGTTGCAAAGGGACAGACGAAACATTTTTTAGCCATTGGCGTTTATCAGCTTTCTTGGTTTGAGTTAACAAAGCAGAAAGCTTATTAAAACCCGGGTAATTTTCAGACTGCTTACAGAGAGCAAGGCTATCATTCCAGACTACCCGAACACAACCAAACAACTGAGCTAAACTCTGCTGCTGTTGGTCTGTTGGATAGAATCTGTATTGATATCTGGCTTTCATTGAGTATGTTACTATTGGTCTGTACTTAAACTATATATTGGCCTACAAGCAATGTCAACCACTTTCAGAAGAGAACGGCACAGTGTTACAGAACTTAAGATTCACTTGGTCTGCGTTACAAAGTATCGTCGGTCTGTATTCACTGGCGAAAGTATTGATTTGATTGAAAAGTCATTTCGAGAGGTTGCTGAGAAAATGAATTTTCAAGTGCTGGAATTCAATGGTGAAGCCGACCATATTCATGTGCTAATTGAGTATCCGCCTAAGCTTTCAATATCTAGTATTGTCAATGCTTTAAAAGGAGTATCGAGTAGGCGATACGGACAGGCTGGCTACCCTAAACCCTACGGTAAAGACGCTCTCTGGAGTCCCAGCTATTTTGCTTCGTCAGTAGGTGGTGCACCTATTGAAATTTTAAAACAATATATTAAGGAGCAATTAAAGCCGTCCTAGAAGGACGGGGTTTTAAACCCAATTTTCTGATAACCACCTATCCTGGATACAGTAGACGTGTTACCTGAATCAAGTTAACAGACGTTTGTCCTGCTGACGACACTCACAAGCTTGATTTGCCACAACCGCTAGCCTTCACCCCAAACTGACAAGAAGCCCATTATTCTCAAACGCAACATTTGTTCTTGAACACGTGGGTTTTAGCACCTGCTTGTACGTCCGGTGAGGCTGGCCACCACCGCCACTAACTCGGCAGCATCTACGGGTTTGGTCAAATGCATCTGAAAACCTGCTAATAGTGCCTGCTGACGATCGTCATTCCGGGCATAAGCCGTCAGCGCGATCGCGGGTAGCCTACCGCCCCGCTGCGCTTCAACTTGACGCAACTTGCGGATCAGGGAGTAGCCATCCTCATCCGGCATCCCAATATCGCTCACTAAAACATCGAGCCTGCGATCGCTTGCGGTTTCGATAATGGTCAACGCCTCCTTGACCGAAGCCACAGCCATGACATCAGCACCATACTTGTCCAGAATCGTGCTCAGCAACTCTAGCGCGTCAGCCTCGTCCTCTACCACTAAGATTTGTAAGCCTTCAAGGGTCGGCGAGCCCTGAAACCTCCCATTCGCCTCGACGAGCGAGTTTAATGGCTCTGGAGCGCTGGGTGGTAGATGGATAATCGTCACGGGCAGTTTGACTGTAAAGGTCGTCCCCTGTCCTATTCCTGGACTCACTACCGTTACAGTCCCGCCATGTAATTCAACTAATTGACGCACAATGGCTAACCCTAAACCCAACCCCCCATAACTGCGAGTGGTCGTGCTGTCGTGCTGGCTGAAGCGATCGAAGACAAACGGTAGAAAGTCAGAGCTGATGCCTGCTCCAGTGTCGCTGACAGTAATTTCAACATGGGAATTAACCCGCTGCAAACTAATCTGGACTCGCCCGTCTTTAGGCGTAAATTTGACGGCGTTAGAAAGTAGATTCCACACAACTTGCTGCAACCTATCGGCATCACCCAAGAGCGGACCCGCTTCAGAATCGAGTACGCTTTGCAGGCGAATTGACTTTGCCTCAGCCGCCAATTGTACAGACTCAATCGCCGATTCAATCACCGGCACGAGGTTGACAGGACGGACTCGGAGACGCAGTTTACCTGTGATGATGCGAGAAATATCGAGGATGTCTTCGATGAGCTGGGCTTGAGACTTCGCATTTCGCTCGATCGTCTCCAAAGCCCGCGCCACCTTATCCTCACTCAGGTTTTTTTGCCGTAACATCGTTGACCACCCTAAGATCGCGTTGAGAGGAGTTCTGAGTTCATGAGAAAGAATCGAGAGAAACTCATCCTTGGCACGGTTAGCGGCCTCTGCCTCTGCCCGAATTATTTGTTCACGCCTCAATAATTCGTCTTTGGTGCGATTAGACGCTTCGAGTTGGGAAGTGCGTTCCTGCACCCGTTGCTCTAGCTCCACATTAATCGCCTCGATACGGCGGCGACTATTTTCTAGTTCCTGGTTTGTAAGGGCAAGTTGAGCTGGACTGGGCGTATCGAGTGCCACTGGAATTAAGGGAATCAGTAAAAAGGTGAAGGTATACAAAGACCAAGCACCAGTGACAGCTTTGATCAGTCCTGAAACCCAATAAATGGGGTGCCAAAGTGTCACTATTCCCATCAGGTGCGTCGTGCCACATAAGGCAAAGATAAAAAAGAAACCCACCAGGAGTATCACCGTGTGGGCAGGCAGATCCTTACGCTCATTCGTAAAGTAAACAATGGCAACCGCCACAGAGAAATAAGCGAGGGTAGTCAAGGCATCTGACGTTAAGTGCAGCCAGACTAACCCCGGTTTCCAGAGGTAACAATGCCCGTGAGGAATGAAATTATTAGAAAAGAAGGTGCTCAAGAGGTCAGGCATATTAGTTTACGGCACTGTCAAGTTAATTTAGGGGGTGTCATCAATTCAACCCGATGACCGCAGCAGCCAGAAGAATCGCACGCCGGAAAGTTCAGCGCCCTAGGGTGATAGCGCGTCGCGATTGCCTGATACTGCTTGAGCTTGGGAAAAAGTTCTCAATCAAATGAGGGGCTCTGTACAATTGGGCATCGTAAGTTTCCAGGGTCTTGCAATTGCGGCGAGGTGAAATCACGGTGGTCTTCCCCTCGGCATTGAGACGGTCAATCACACGCTGATCTGGATCATAGCCCTTGTTAGCCAGCAGTGTATCCGCCATCAGTAACGGCTGCTGTTGGTCGCCTCCCGATCGCGTCACCAGCTTGTTCGGGGTGAGGTGAAACCCCAACGGATTGCCCAACGCATCCACGCGATCGCATGAATCTTGTTACTCAATCGCCCTTTGCTGCCTCCAATTGCTTCATTCCTACGCTCCTCAAAAAGCTCAGCAGGAAGATGTTTCTTTCAAGTGGGAAAATGCCTGAATTAAAACTAAGTGTACCGCCGGGAAAGAGTGGGTAAATGTGCTTTAATATGTCAAAATTCGCACCTAAAAACGAAAATCAAAAATGTTAGAGTACGATCGCCTGTTCCAAACAATCGAAGAATTAGTAATGCTGCACTCACCCAGCGGTGCGGAATCGGAAATTAACCAGCGGTTGATGGAAAAATTCGCCGCCCTGGGAGTGAATGCTTGGGTCGATCGCGCGGACAATGCGATCGCCCTAATTAAGGGTCGCAATCCCGAAAAGTCGATCGCCATTACCGCCCACAAAGACGAAATTGGCGCCCTAGTTAAAACAATAGGCGAGAGTGGCCGCGTGGAAGTCCGCAGATTGGGTGGCTCGTTTCCTTGGGTTTACGGCGAAGGCGTGGTGGATTTGCTCGGAGACAAGCAAACAATTAGTGGCATTCTCAGCTTCGGTTCCCGCCATGTTTCTCACGAATCTCCTCAGAAAGCTCAGCAGGAAGATGTTAGTTTAAAGTGGGAAAATGCCTGGATCGAAACTAAGTGTACCGCCCAGGAATTAGCCGAGGCCGGAATTCGACCGGGCACGCGGATGGTGGTGGGAAAGCACCGCAAGCGCCCGCTGCGGTTGAAGGATTGGATGGCGAGCTACACTCTGGACAACAAGGCTTCAGTGGCGATTTTGCTGGCTCTGGCGGAATGTTTGAAAGAGCCTGCGGTGAATGTTTATTTGGTAGCGTCGGCGAAGGAGGAGGTTGGGGCGATCGGAGCTTTGTATTTCACGCAGCGCCAGCCGTTGGACGCGCTGATCGCTTTGGAAATTTGCCCTCTAGCACCGGAATACCCGATTCGTGACAGCGAAAACCCGGTTTTGCTGGTTCAGGACGGCTACGGAGTCTACGATGAAGGATTAAACGCCCAATTGCGCGCAGCAGCCACAGCAGCCGATGTAGAGGTGCAGTTGGCGGTAATTAGCGGTTTTGGGAGCGATGCTTCGATCGCCATGAAGTTCGGCCACGTAGCCCGCGCCGCTTGTTTGGCTTTCCCCACCCAGAACACCCACGGCTTTGAAATTGCTCATCTCGGGGCGATCGGCAATTGCGCCGCCATCCTCAAAGCCTACTGTGACGAGCTTTCGGACGAGTAGAAAAAAAAGTTTCGCAAAGTAGTTGACAGATTGGGAAAGATTAGTTAAGGTAATAAAGGTGCGGAACACAAGCAAACGCAACGACGCGCCCCCATCGTCTAGAGGCCTAGGACACATCCCTTTCACGGATGCGACGGGGATTCGAATTCCCCTGGGGGTATTGAAAATTTAAGTCTGATATCAAAGTGATATCTAGTATGTGGGGTGGGCATTTTGCCCGCCCTTATTGCTATTAGGACTTACGCACAGGTAGCCAGAAACCTGGTTTTTGCCCAGAAGACCCGTGACAGCCTGCAGCAACCGCAAAAACCGGCCCGGCTTTATTTAGTTTGGTTCCTGGTGCATCGTTGAGCGATTTACCCCGGATTATTGAGCGGATACATAGGCTCAATATAGTTGAACACTTAGACAGCCAATAGCAGCAAAGGGGAGTGCGATGTACATACCTGTTACTTTCGACGGCGGCATCCAAAGGAACGAAGCAATAGAAATAAAAGTCAGAAACTTTAAAGACTTAAACTTACAGGAAAGACATATTGAAGAGTTCTTACGCAAAAACATTAATTTGCTCTTTGGAGATAACGAAACTCTCCTAGTTGTTGGTCAACAAGTTCGTAATGCAAGTAACGGGATTAGCGACTTAACTGCCATTGATGCAGATGGCAATATTGTTCTAATCGAGATTAAACGCGACGTACAAGACATCAAAGCCAGAAAAGAACCTTTTGAATTTCAAGCTATCAGGTATGCCGCGAGTTATGCCAAAATTTCGACACCTGAATCCCTTGTAGAGTTGGTCTATAGCTCGTATATCGAGATACACAAAGATGAGTATGAATTAGGTGATTTGACTCCTAGTGAAAAAGCGAGACGAGAGTTGAATAAATTCTTGTCAAGCAATGACGCACTCAAAACCTTTAATAAAAAACAACGAATAATACTTATAGCCTCATCCTTTGATGAGCAAACCCTTTCTGCCGTTGCTTGGTTGATTTCAAATGGAGTAGATGTTCTCTGTCTTAATATTACTCCTGTTTTTATAGGAGAGCAAGGTTTTTTGAGTATTGACAAAATTTTGCCTCCGGCACAACTGGATGATTTTTACGTCAGTTTAGCCGGGGTAGGTTCTCCGATCGAGGGAGACATTATATCAACTGCTTCTGCCTTTAATAGAACTTGGCTACCTCGAATGGACAAGCTGTTTGAGTGGGAATTAATCAAAGCTGGGGATAGCATTGAAATTAAAGATTTTGAAAGCTCTGAAGCTATAATGATTGATCCTACATTGGTCAGATTTAAGGGGGAAGAAATCTCCTATAATAGTTGGGGAAAGAAAGTTACAGGGTGGTCTTCTATAAATATTTATGAATGGGCAGTGCTTAGTTCGACTAAGAGGACTTTACATGAACTAAGGAAGGAAAAAATGGCTGAGTTGGAAGCCAAAGCCAGTCAAAGTGAACAAGTTCAAAACGAAGATGTGGGATAGATTACATACAAAATTGTGAGAAGGGCTCTTAGATCGTGTCCGCTCGATGGCTCGAAATTCCTGTAGTAGGTTGGGTGGAACTTAGTGAAACCCAACCTCAACTGTTGTTGGGTTTCATTATTATATGGCAATCATCAATCTCGCAACTTCAGCAACGGTTCAATCTGCTGCCTTTGAAACCGCAATTCATCCGCCAAAGGCTGGTAAATTTCCAGATCGCCTGATTCATTGCAATAATCCCACAGACCATTGTAACAGTGCCTGTCGTCGTCCCAACCCGGATGGTTAACAATCGGATACAAGCAGATTCCCTCTATCGGAACTCCTGCTTTCATCGCCGCCATTACCTCAGTGCACACATAATTAAACCAGACAGGTCTAAAATCGTCTTCAGTGCCTGTTTCTGCTATGAATAAGGGGCGACGGTAGCGCTCAAACACTTCTTGCAGCATTTCACCAAACGGGCGGTACAGCGGATCGGTGTATTTCATCGGCTCTTCATTGTGAATCCACTGATTGCGATCGTAATAATTCACCCCAATAATGCCGACTGTGTAAATGCCTTGATCTTGCAAGCGTTGTTAGTCGGCTGCTGCAAATTTATCGTGACCGGTGGCGGCTGTGACATCGAGGCGTTTTCCCGATCGCAATCTCTGGGTGGAACATTCAAATCCGCCCATGAAAAAACTTTGAAACATCAATCGGATGGGTAATGGGGCATTCAGGTTTGTAGTCAGGACTAAATTCCTTAGATTTCAATCATAAAAAACTAAAGTCCTTACTACAAACGGTATTTTTGTAAGAAGTATATCGATCGGCAAAAACTCAAAATGAAATCAGAAAAAAATCTCAGATTTTCACTTTTTCCTTGACCAATCACCAATTAGCATTGAGTAATACCTTGCGGCAGTGAACTGTCTTCGGCCCTATTCCCGCCGAGAGTTGCCTCCGCGATCGCCTCTAGGGGGAACTTGGGAGTGCGATCGGCATACAGCAAACCGTTAGCTTCTTGGTAAGTATCGGTCAACTGCGTGTAACAAAATCCACTGAACATTTCCACTTGGTTTACCACCTTCAGCAGCGCAGTGTAACGCCTTTGCAGTTCCTGGGTGTCCGACGCGCGTACATAGCCCCAAACTCTGTAAAAATCGGGGTTTTCGCGGCCAGCGCAGGCGATGCCGCCGAATTCTGTCAGCATCATCGGCTGTCCTTGGTGCGGGTGGCCGTCGAGGGTGAGGATGCGCCCTCCCGGACGCCCGCGATCGAACAAATCCGCTAGCTGGACTTCGGGCCCGTAACGCTTGGCTAGGGTGTGCGGGTTGTTGTCGTAGTCGTGAATCGCCAGGATGTCGGTATCGATGCTTTCCCAGCCGTCGTTACCGATGACGGGGCGAGTCGGATCGAGGGTTTTTGTCAAGAAATACAGCGCTTGCACGTAGTTGCGGTGGGCTGCTGCTTCGACTAAATTCGGAACTCCCCAAGATTCGTTAAACGGCACCCAGACTACGATACAGGGGTGGCTGGAGTCGCGGTCGATGACTTCCGTCCACTCCCGCGTCAGCCGTTGAACGGCTTTGGGAGTGAAGCGGTAGGCGCTGGGCATTTCTTCCCAAACTAAGAGCCCCAGCACGTCAGCCCAGTACAAAAAGCGGGGGTCTTCGATTTTTTGGTGCTTGCGGACGCCGTTGAAACCCATTGCTTTGACTAATTCGACATCGTGGCGCAAAGCTTCGTCGGAGGGGGCGGTCATCATGGTTTCGGGCCAGTAACCTTGGTCGAGCACCAGTCGCAAATAGTAGGGGCGGCCGTTTAGCATGAAGCGATCGCGCTGGATGCTGACCGTCCTCATGGCGGTATAAGATTTAACTTCGTCGAGCAGTTTGCCGTCGGCCCACAACTGCACTTGAGCGTTAATTAGCGTCGGTTTTTCGGGACTCCACAGCAATTCGTTGCGGTAGTCGTCGATACCAGGGTCGGAGAGGGCGATGCGGCGGTGGATTTCGCCGTTGATGACTTCGTAGGTGTCGTTGACCAGCAGCATACAGCCGATGGACAGTTTAACTTTAACCTGGATTCCCGACTGGCGATCGCCCGCGACAAACGCTTCAAAACCGATTTCCCAACGTTCAAACTGGGGAGTCCAGCGGATGCGCTCGATATAAGTGTGAGGCACCAATTCTACCCAGACTGTCTGCCAAATGCCGGTCGTGCGCGGATACCAAATATTGTGTGGCTCTATTTGCCAGTCTTGTTTGCCGCGCGGTTGCTCCAAATCTTGCGGGTCGTCGTGGGCCCAGACTGTCACCCGCTGCGGCCCGTTGGGGTTCACAAGTGCTGTAATGTCTGCGCTGAAAGGAGTGTGTCCGCCTTCGTGTTCCATGACAAACTGACCGTTCACCCAGACGCGGGCGCGGTAGTCTACGGCCCCAAAGTGGAGGAGAGTTCTTCCTTCTGTATGGGGTATGTCAAATTCGCGCTCGTACCAGCAGTTGGCGTGAAAATTTGTGTCCCCGATCCCACTTTTTGCCGATTCTGGAGCAAATGGCACTTCTATAGTGTGAGTCCACTCAGAAATATCGATCGGCTGCACGCAGCGTCCCGCGTCATCATAAGCAAATCTCCACTGACCATTGAGACAAATCCAGTTGCTCCGGCGCAGTTGAGGGCGGGGATAACCTGTTTTCCGTCCTTGAACTGTGACCTTACTATCAAGAGTTGCAGACTCTTCTATCTCGCAATTTTCTAATTCTCTTCCTAACCAACTCATCGGCACATCTACCTGAAGTTATATATATAGGTTAGCCACAATTACCACCACTTTGACAAGTTTTTTGCTGATTAATTTGCAAAATTTCTGCAGCTTAATACAGGCTCATCTGAAGGCTCTCTTGTGCTGAAGTCATTAGTCAGAAGAAAGAAGAATAAACCAGGAAGATTTTTCCTATCCCCCACTCTCCCCCTCTCCCCCTCTCCCTCTAGCTAGCAAGACTGTGCAAACCTCCTAACGGATCAGTTAGCTCACTTTTGAGAGAAAAGTCTTCTGCAAACGGCAAACACTGAAATATTTGCTGTAGTCCCGTGAGTTCAAAGAGAATTCTAACTTGTTCGCTCATGGCAGAGATCAAAAGTATACATTCGCTGTCTCTAACTAATTTCACGATCGCCACTACAGCCATTAACTCGGAATTTTTCAGGAAATTTATTTTTGAGAAATCCAGCATAAGAATTTTCCCACCGCTTTCAATGAGGCGCTGTATTTCTTTCTGAAACTGAGCAAATTGAGAATTTTCCAAAACCTCATGAGACAAAACAATTTTAACTAGAACGTTCATTTTTACCTCAGTGCTTGTTTGAATTATTAAATAACTTTTGATGAAAACCGAGTAAGGTGCTCTGTTGGCACCTTACCTTTTTACCCCTAACTCGCAGCTTCCAGCTACTTGCTAGCAGAGTTGCCGTTACCGTTACCGTTGCCGTTGCTGTTGCCGTTTTTGACAGCAGCGACTTCTAGAGAAGCTGCGGGGCGAGGGGGCGTAACTGCATTGGAGGAGCTTACATTAGAGGCCGAACCGTTAACATTTTCTACCAATTCAATTACGGGCTTGGTAGTAATTTGTTTGTAAGTTGTCAGAGCTTGAGCGACCACTTGATCCATGTTGTAATACTTGTAAGTCGCCAGCCTTCCCACGAAAGAAACTCCCGGAGTTGCATCAGCCAAAGCCTTATATTTCTTGTAAATTTCGGCATTCTCTGGACGCGGAACCGGGTAGTAAGGGTCTCCCTCAGCTTGGGGATATTCGTACACAATGCTAGTTTTTTGATGCTCTTGTCCGGTGAGGTATTTAAACTCAGTGCAGCGAGTATATAAATGCTCGTTGGGGTAATTTACGACCGGTGCTTTTTGGTGTACGGGTACGTTCAGTGTTTCGTGCTTGAATTCCAAGGAACGGTAAGGAAGTTTGCCGTAGCAATAATTGAAATAGGTATCGACCGGCCCGGTGTAAATCATTTCTCCGTAAGGGATAAAACCCTCAATTTCCCGGTAGTCGGTATTCAGCATCACCTTGATGTTTGGGTGAGAAAGCATCTTTTCAAACATCCGAGTGTAGCCGTGAAGCGGCATTGCTTGATAGGTATCGGTGAAATAGCGATCGTCCCGGTTAGTGCGAGTGGGTACGCGCGCAATCACTGAGTTGTCGAGTTCCGACGGGTCCATTCCCCACTGTTTGCGGGTGTAGTTGCGGAAGAATTTCTCGTAAAGTTCGCGGCCGACTTTGCTGACAACTACATCTTCGGAAGTGCGAATGTAATCCTTTGGTTCTGCTACTTTCGCGAAGAAATCTTCTACTTCAAATGAGGTGAGATTCAGTCCGTAAAGTTCGTTTACGGTGTTGAGATTGATCGGAATTGGCAGCAGTTGACCGTCAACGCTGGCTAGGACGCGGTGTTCGTAGGGCCGCCACTCGGTGAAGCGCGAAAGATACTCGAAAACTTGGCGCGAATTGGTGTGAAAAATGTGGGGGCCGTATTTGTGTACGAGGATGCCGTGGTCGTCGTAGTGATCGTATGCGTTGCCGCCGATGTGGTTGCGGGTATCAATTATCAGGACAGTTTTTCCAGCTTCATTTGCTAGTCTTTCGGCAATGACGCTACCTGCAAATCCGGCTCCGACGATTAAATAGTCAAACATTGAAACACCTCTAATTGTGGGTAAGGGTAAGGAATAATTGGTAATTGGAGATAAAGCGAGGATTGTTGAGTGTTAATTTTTGAATCCGTAAAGTGTAACTCTTTAAATTCAACCTCAACATTCCTAACTTAAAACTTTGATCCGGCCTTCGGCTTTCTGCCGTTTCTCGTCGATCGCACTTTCGATCAACCCCAGCATTTCGCCCCAAGTATTGTCCCAAGAATTGTCTGCTAAAAAGGCGTCTACTTGGCTGAGCCACTTGGTGCGAACGTCCGAACTTTCGCTGAGGATTTCTTGGGCACAAGCAACGAATTCTTCAGAATTGCTAGCAATCCGAACCAAGCCCTTTTCTCCGTAGGGCCGCACCACGTCGCGGATAGGAGTAGAAATCACAGGTTTGCCGGCAGCGAGGTATTCTGGAGTTTTCGTGGGACTAATAAACTTAGTCGATTCGTTTATCGCAAAAGGCAGCATTGCGATATCCCACCCGCCAAGATACGCTGGCAGTTCTTGATAAGATTTGCCGCCGAGATAGTGGATATTTGGGTGGGTTGGCAGACTTGTCGGAGCGATTTTCGCCACCGGGCCAATAATGACTAAATGCCAGTCGGGCCTTGCTTGGGCTATCTCCCCCAGCAGTTTGATATCCATGCGTTCGTCTATAACGCCATAAAATCCCAAACGCGGGTGAGGAATGTCTTTTTGATCCGTCGGTTCTTGTGAAAGATTCCTGGCGGTCGCAAAATGTTCTTTTTCGATGCTGCTGGGGAAGGCGTGAATGTTGGGATGCTGGTGCTGCTTGGCTTCGTAAAGGTTGTGTCCGCCTGTAAATACTACGCTGGCGCGCTTTAATAGTTGGTTTTCATTGGCTTTTAAATCGGGGTGTGCGCCTTTGAATGCTGACAATTCATCCATGCAATCGTAGACTACAGCTAGCGGCTTTAAGTGGTTTGTGAAACTCACAGCCATTGGTGTGTAATACCAGAGGATGTACTGGCTGATTTCGGCCGCTCGAAACAAATCATCTAGCATGGCTTGCTGAGCAGTTTGTGCTGTTGCTTCGCTGGTTCCTTTGGTCAGGTGCGGTACTATTACCCAAACTCCGCTTTCGTGGATGCTGACATCAAGCCACCAATCTGTAGCCGCGCTATAAATCGGTTCTTCTACAAAGAATACGCGACGACTTTTCGCACAACGACTTAAGAGATGTTGCGGACGCTGATAGACAAAATTCCACCGCAAATGAGACAGGCAAACTAAATCTGGTGGATCTAAAGCCTCAGTTTTTGATAATTTGGCGCGCAATGCGGGCGAGGAAGCAAATTGAGAGGGCGATTTGGCTGGATCTATAGAGGTAAATCGGATCTCCCATGCTCGCTCTTTATTGCTATAACTATTGTTTACTGAGTTTTCTGGGGGCGACATATTAGCCTCTGGAATTTGTCCATGAAAATTTGTCCGTTAAAATTTGTCAATAGGATATATTTCTCAGCATTCTCTTACTGAAAATCGCAAGCATAAATCTGAGAACTTTTATTGACTAGCAAGCGCCGCATTCAGTGCGCCAAACAAAGAAACTGTTTAGCTGCGGAGAAACACGCTTATCTGCTTTTTTCAGAATTGAAACTTGGAGATAAGTTAATATTGGTAGACTTGCTATTGCTGTTAAATGTAACCCAGTTTTTCTGCCCTAACTTCTATCTGAAGGATGACTTCTATCTCAGGACGCGCTTAGCTTGCATGCGGGGTTCAAAAGCCGTTAAAAGGCCGATCGACCTTGTAAAATGACTCTTAACTGGCAGGGACGGCGTGAAAAAAGAGCGAGTTTTATTGCTTTATTTGGAGATGATAGAAAATTTGTCATCAAGTTTATCTTGCTTTTTGATTTGACAAACCTGGCTTTTTTTTAACTCATCCGAGCGCTAATTGGGAAATTTTGTATCCTAATATACAAAAAGTCGGCCGACATTTCTGACTTCCGATAGATTAACAATTGACATTTTTATAGAGTGGGGTTAAACTTACCGAAAAGCACCTGTCTCAACAATATCAAAGAAACCACGCAACCGCAACGATAAACCTAAGATTTTGCGCGAGTCTGCGACAAGAAACCAAGGTGATGACATTTGCGCTGTGGGCGTCAGTTTAACCTCGCGCCCCCAGCACAAATGTCAATCATCCCTCTAAGAGCGGCTTCGCCGATATCTGCAATCGAACGCCAAATATCCACCTAAACCCGCCCAGACTAGAAGATAGCAGCACTTTTAAAGTCGGCGGTCAATTTTTGCCAGTCCCCCTCCGAAGGCAAAATCTTGCACGGTCGAACTCTTTAAGAAATCGTGGGGAAAACCCAATTCAATAGCACTTACGTTGTCTAACTGCTGCATTTGCTCCGGCGTTAATTCAAACTCCAAACAAGCGAGATTTTCCTGAAGTTGCGAGAGTTTGCGGGAACCGACAATCGGAATAACTTGGACTGGCTGTTGTCGCAGCCAATTTAAGGCTATTTGAGAAGCAGGTTTGCCAATTCCGGCTGCTATTTTGCTAACTTCGCCAGCAATTTGGAGGTCTCGTTCGTTAATTTTTCCCGATTCAGGTGAATTCAGCCGTTTAGCTTCGCTGGCTGTTTCTGAAGTATTGTATTTTCCTGTCAGCAAACCGGCTGCTAGGGGGCTCCAAGCTGTAATGCCAATCTCAAAGGCTTTTGCCATAGGGATCAAGTCCCGTTCAGGAGTTCGCTCTTTTAAAGAATACTCGATTTGCAAGCCGATAAATGGTGTCCAACCGCGCAGGTTGGCGATCGTATTTGCTTGAGAAATAATCCAAGCCGGCGTATCGGAAATGCCGATATAAAGAACTTTACCGGCGCGCACCAAATCGTCAAAAGCGCGCATTACTTCTTCAACGGGTGTGGTAAAATCCCAAGCGTGCAGCCACAGCAAATCTATGTATTCAACTTGCAATCGCTTCAAACTGGCCTCTACTGCTTGCACCATATTTTTGCGGTGGTTGCCGAAACCATTAATTTCGCCATTCTTCATGTTGAGGCTATACTTAGTGGCAACTACCCATTTTTCGCGATCGGCTGCGATGAACTCACCGACATATTTTTCGCTAGTACCGTTGGTGTAGAGATTCGCGGTATCAATGAAATTGCCGCCCGCTTCTGCAAAGGCGTCGAACATTTTCCGGCTTTCGTCGTAGGAACTCCCCCAACCCCAGTCTTCCCCAAAAGTCATGGTTCCGAGGCAGATTTCGGAAACGCGAAGTCCGCTGTGACCTAGTAGTTTGTATCTCATGTCACCCTTCTGCTAGTTAATGTTTGTTAACAGTTTAGATCGGGATTTCCCAAACTGTTTCCATCAGTCGGGGTGGCTGGTTTTACGGGGCCTTAGCGCTGTGCTTAATGTTGAATGTTTTGCCAAGTCAATCAAAATGTCTTAGCTTCGGGGCGCCGAGCCGTCGCCCCTGCGTTTAGTTTAAACACCCGGCAGGGGGGAGCATCTTACTAATATATTTAGGATTACATTAATGAATTAAAATACAGTAAAATCTCTAAAAAAAGATCTACCTTTAGATAGGTACTTGATAAAATGAGTTCAATTAAAAAGTGCTATCTTAAATATTCAATTCAGAAAACCCGACAGAACTAGAGAAAAAATGAATGTAGCTAAATTAACTTTTTAGCGTTATATTGATTTATAGATTACAAAAACTAGGTGACTCACTTGGCTGACATCGTTGATACCGCCGTTTCGGCAGGCTCTTTTACTACCCTAGTTGCTGCAGTCCAAGCCGCTGGTTTAGTAGATACTCTCAAAGGCGCTGGCCCCTTCACAGTTTTCGCGCCTACTGACGAAGCTTTTGCTAAGCTTCCCGAAGGTACTGTAGAAGCACTGCTTAATGACATTCCTAAGCTGACAAAAATCCTGACTTATCATGTCGTTTCCGGCAAAGTTCTGGCTGCTGATGTAGTCAATTTGAAATCTGCCAAGACAGTTGAAGGTTCAGAAGTTAAAATTGATGCTTCCAATGGCGTCAAAATCAATGATTCTACCGTTACCACAGCCGATGTTGCTGCTGATAATGGCGTCATCCACATTATTGATTCAGTCTTGCTTCCTGCGTAAGCACAGACTTAGATAGCGCAATACTATCTTGAGGGCGGTGGCTATACTTAGCCGCCGCCCTGTTTTCGTTGAGGTTGAAATATTTTAGGCAGCTTAATAATTAAAACTATTATAGAGCAGCGGGAATTGACCGATCGCACTCAGCTTGACTTGGGCCCAAATTTGTCGCTGCAGGATTTACCGGGAAAACTCGTTGCAGCCAAACAGCGACAGGTACTCTGAACAAAAAAATTATCAAAAAAATAAAAAAGTGCGATCGACCGCGTTAGCAATTGCCGATAATTAGCGGCGCACTTATTTTGCACTCTCGCGCTGATTGCCGATTGATGCGTAGATACCCGGCCACCAAACCCAACATTTTTCCGAGAAACTGGGTTTACGGGGCCTTGTCCTAATTAAGATACAATAAGAACCACAAGTTTAAGCTTTAGACCTTATTTGACATTCAAGCTATGCAATCTACAACTCAGTCCGAGACAGAACTGGCGATGGACGCTCCCAAACACGGATTGCCCGTTACAATCATTACAGGATTTCTCGGCAGCGGTAAAACAACCCTGCTCAACCACATCCTGACCAACCAGCAGGGTTTGAAAACAGCAGTTTTGGTAAATGAATTTGGCGAAATCGGCATCGACAACGAACTGATTGTCACCACCGACGACAACATGGTCGAGCTGAACAACGGCTGCATCTGCTGCACAATTAATGAAGATTTGGTTAATGCAGTTTACAAAGTTTTGGAACGTCAAGAAAATCTCGATTATTTAGTAGTTGAAACAACCGGACTCGCCGACCCGCTGCCAGTAGCGATGACTTTTTTAGGCACAGAACTGCGCGACCTGACTCGTCTCGATTCGATAGTGACAGTAGTAGACGCAGCCAACTACAGCTTAGATTTGTTCAACTCTCAAGCAGCTTACAGTCAAATAGCTTACGGCGATATAATTATCCTCAACAAAACTGATTTGGTTGAAGAAGCAGATTTAGATTTGTTGGAAGTTAAGATTCGGGATGTCAAAGAAGGTGCTAGAATTCTGCGAACCGTAAAATCGGAAGTTCCCCTACCGCTAGTCCTCAGCGTCGGATTGTTTGAATCTGACAAGTATTTCCAATCAGAAAAAACTCCTAGCAGTCACGACCACGATCATCACGATCATCACGACCACCACGACCACCACGACCATCACGACCACCACGACCACCACGACCACCACGACCACCACGACCATCACGACCACAGCCATCACGACCACTCCCACCATTTAGAAAATGACGGATTTACTTCAATTTCTTTCCAGAGCGAGAAGCCGTTTTCTCTAAGGAAATTTCAATATTTCTTAGACAACCAACTGCCAACAAACGTGTTTCGCGCGAAAGGGATTATGTGGTTTGAAGAAAGCCCCAAACGGCATATTTTTCACTTGAGCGGCAAGCGATTTACGATGGACGATGACGAGTGGAAAGGCGAGCGGAAAAACCAGCTTGTTCTCATCGGTCAGGGTTTGGATACCGAGACTTTGCGATCGCAACTCGAAAACTGTCTTTGTATGCCTTCAACCAGTCGCGGTAAAGGTTTTGGGAAGAACTAACAGTAAAATATTCTTTTCACCTAAACCAAAGAGCGTCGCGGTGTAATTGTTTTCGCGATCGCGAACTGGAGATGGATGGGGACAATGAAGGGCGATCGCCCTCCAAGAAAAAGAGCGCCCTCGAATAAAAAGAGCGATCGACCTATTTTATTGTTGCTAACAAAAACAGAGCCGCACACTTATACTGTCCGCCGATCTCAAAAGCACGATCGCCAGTGCTTTCAAAGGTGCAGAGTTGCGTTGGTTTTACGTAATCTCTGCACCTTTATGCTGTTCCCACCACCTCTCACCACTCCTACTTCCCACAACCAGTGCAATAGTTGGCAAACCCAACGAGGTCTGGGAGTTTCCCTTGACCGTCTCACGTTCATTGTTTTCGGCTAAGCTATTACAAAAAGCTTGCAAGGAGACGGGCTATGAGCAATCGGCGGCTAAAAATAATTCGTGATTATATTTCGCTCTTTTTATCACGACTCCAAAGGAATTTTTGGTGTTTTTGGGTAAGAATTCAAGATGACAGTTTTCTTTTTTTTGCTAATTGTTTATTAGCCCTTCTCAAATTGATTGGTTACGCTGCCTTGTTTTTGGGTTTGATTTTAATGCTGGGTCATTTCTGTCTAGTTGACATACACATTAGCCGTGCGCGCATAACCCTCCAATCTCAGTGTCCTGAACCAGTGATCGAGCCTAAGCCTGCCGTGTCATTTAAGACTCAGGTGGGTCAACTATAAACTTGCCTTTGAAGCCCCCACGCTTAATCTAAGATTTAGTGGTGAGTGGCTGACAATTTCATTTTCATGGCGACACGGCGATTGGGCTGCTGTTGAAATAATCCTAGGACGCTACCAAAAAGCAGGTCAATGCGAGTCATTATCCAGCGAGTAAAATCATCTCAAGTCGAAATTGACGGTCAAATTGTCGGCAAAATTGGCTGCGGACTTAACTTGCTTGTAGGTATTGCAGACACCGACACCGAAGCAGAACTCGATTGGATGGCTCGCAAATGCCTGGAATTGCGTTTGTTTCCCGACTCTGCCACGGATACCGGGCGCTGGGACAAGTCCGTACAAGACATCGGTGGCGAGTTGCTGGTTGTAAGTCAGTTTACGCTCTATGGGGACTGCCGCAAAGGTCGGCGGCCTTCATTTGACCGAGCCGCGACTCCTGAACGAGCTGAAATTTTTTATGATAAATTTGTCGAAAAGTTGCGCCAGAGCGGCTTAAAAGTTGAAACAGGCTTGTTTGGAGCGATGATGCAAGTCTCGATCGACAATGACGGCCCAGTGACTTTGATATTAGAAAGAGAATGCGGGTGAGTTGGTTGACAGGCCTCTCTGTGCACCGCACCGCACCCTACTTTTCTTGTCTTCCTACCCTTCGGGAACGGCTTCGCCGAACGTGTCCTTTGCGTCTTCGCGGTTCGTTCAAAAAAGGCCGTTGCGCGTTTTACTAAGAGCAAATTTTCAGATCGACCGGGTTTCCTAACTGCTGTTGCGTAGGTTCAGAAGACATGGGTTTTCGCTACATTTTCTCCCATCCCGATTCCAGAACCTCAAACCCTTAAAAAACCAGTTTGTAAATCGTCCACTCAGCGGCCCTGGAAGACCGTCAATCTTTTTCGCGATCGCCCCACACAAATAACAGCTCAGAATGCTTGTACAGTAAGGCTTTAACGGCAATAAAATCAATCTTCCACAGCCAGCGCTTAGAATCAGATTCAGCAGCCAAAAACTGTTGGATGAGAGAGTGGAACACTGGCATAACTGCGGTTATCTCTACTTCCGTAACATTCAATGTATAGAGAGTTGAATCAGCACAGCAAGCGAAACCGCCAGCTACTGCCGCCTCACTCTCTAACAAACGTCCTCGCACACCCGCTGTGCCCTACCACCCGATAAACGCCATGACTCTCAAAGCTGCCACCAACACCGTCAACTGCAACACCGCTTCTGACATCAACAGCATTCCGGCTGCATCCAGCGAACAAACCGCCGAAATCAATACTCTTCCCAGCATCGATATCCTCGCTTTGGCTAACTTCGCCCTCAAAGAATTGCAAGCGGAAATGAAAACTGCCAGCCGCAGCGCTCAACCAGTGGCGATGCGGATTGCTAAGGAAGTCGAACGGATTTGCCAAAAGAGCGATCGCATCCAAATTTCCGGCGAAGTAGAAGCTTGGCAAATCACCTTGGCCGAGCACCGGTTGCAAAAAACCCTGCAATACTACCGCCTCGGTTCCAAACAAGGCCGCGTCGAACTGCACTCCCACCTCGCGGCTATGATTTACCGCCATGTTGCTTCTTTCCGATCGAACTTGAACTTCCAAGCTCGCTACAACATGATTGAAGACTTTTTGCAAGGCTTTTACATCGAATCTCTGCGAGCTTTCCGCCGCGAACACCAACTCGATGTCACCTACCAGCCCCGCACGCAGCTAGAATTAGCTGAGTACATGGCTTTTACCGAACACTACGCCAAGCGCCAAATCGGTTTGCCCGGCCGCAACCGCCAACGCCTGATCGTGTTGCGCGCTCAAGGATTTGCCAAGGGCCAGCCTCCCGAAACTGCGATCGACATTGAAATGGCTGTAGAATCCGGCAAGGGAGAAGAAGCGGAAATGTACAGCCGCTCTCCGGCGCTGCAACAAGTGCGCGAGCAAATGGTATCGGAAACTGTCGATCCGGCTGATGCTGTGCTGCGCGATCGAGTAGTCTCGGAATTGATCGCCTATCTGGAATCCCAAAATCAGCCAGAATGCGTGAATTACTTAACTTTAAAATTGCAAGACCTTTCGGCTTCGGAAATTGACCGCGCGCTCGGTTTGTCTTCCCGCCAGCGCGACTACTTGCAACAACGTTTCAAGTACCACGTCGAAAAATTTGCCCGCACTCAAAATTGGAAACTCGTCCACGAATGGCTGGGTGCTGATGTCGATCAAAAGCTGGGAATGACTTCGGACAAATGGGAAGCATTTCGCGCTCAACTTGCGCCAGAAATGCAGCAACTGTTAGAAATGAAGCGGAATCAAGAAAGCGACAAGGCGATCGCCACCGCGCTCAAATGCACTCCCAAACAAGTCCAAAAACGCTGGGCGCAACTGTTGGAGCTGGCTAGCCAGACTCGCAACAGCAGCCAAGCTTAATTGGTACTCAAATATGAATGCAACTGTTTTCTTGAGACTGGAAAATGCGATCGGGTGCGGCACCTGCACAGGAATGCCCGCCCCGGCGTCCACTCTCAAATCAACAAGGGCTGCTACTAACTTATCGCCGCTTTTTGGCATATTCAATTTATTAAAACAACATTACTTTTTTTAATATCTTTCGTTCCCTGGTTAGGCCGGGGAATTTGTTTTTATTAGTCATTATTACTTTTTTTAATATCTTTCGTTCCCTGGTTAGGCCGGGGAATTTGTTTTTATTAGTCATTAGTCCTCAGTTATGGGAAATTGCTTGCTGAAGAGGAGGCATTGCATATATTCATAATAATATTTAGGGCTTGCGGTCGAAGGGCATAACACCGGAGTCCAGACATTATCTGGCGCGGGTTACATCGCAAGACCTTATGTTATTATTCCAAGTTTAAAGAGATGTTCAACTTTCGATTCGTTTGTGGCTTTTTTATATCAAACAGAAAAAGCCGAATTATTTTCTTGTTTTTCCTTGACGATTATGAATATATGCAATGCCCACATCACTCTAGTTTTAAAGTAATAAATTGGTCGAGAAAATGTTTTATATCAGTTAATTTAGCGTATTAAAGTATAACTTATAATTTTATTTTTTGATAAAAACAGTTAAAAACCGATTGTAAAACTTGAGGGTGCGGAAGGCGAATACAAATGATAATTCATCTATCCAAAGACATAAAACAATCCAAATAAATATACTCATCTTACTATTCTGTTTCATTTTATACTTCATAAGAAGGAAGCATCAAATTTGAGTTATATCTAAAATGGGGGCATAAGTTGATGTAGATAGAAAGGGAAGGATTCCTATGTTACTTTACAAAATTGAAGATTTTAATCCCAACTACCGCGAAGCGGCTTTTAATGGCGAAGATATCAAAGGTCTGGATATCTATGCTGGAAATACAGATGAAAAGATTGGCTCCATCGATACCGCGCTAGTTGATGAGACAGGACGTTTCCGATATTTTGTTGTTGACACGGGTTTCTGGATCTTTGGCAAGAAGGTATTAGTTCCAGTTGCTCTTTGTCGAGTGGATGTTGATGCAGAACGCATCTACGCGACGGGTTTGAGGAGTAAAGAGCAAGCAGAAAGACTACCCAAGTATGAGGATGAGATGGTGGTTGATTACGATTATGAAGAACAAGTGCGGGGTGTTTATCGTACTCTACCTGTAGAAGCGTCTGCACCTGTAGAAGCATCATTGCCTTTAGAGGCATCTGCACCACTTTCTATGCCGGGTTCTGTCTCTAACCAAGCTAGTGCTGCTGGTTATGACCGCAACACCTACGCTTACGAACAAGAGCCTCAATTGTATCAGATGAACGAGCGCGAGCATCACAAATTCCGACTCTACGAAGAACGACTGGTTGCAGAGAAAAGCCGTCACAAAGCTGGCGAGGTAGCAATTAGCAAGCGAGTTGAAACCGAAACGGCACGAGTTTCAATTCCCACAGAAAAAGAGCGAGTTGTAATTGAGAGTATAACTCCCGAAAATGCAGGTGCGCCAGTAAGTCGGGATACTCCCTTCCAGCAGGAAAAAGTGATGCGTATGGAAGTTTACGAAGAGACTGCCGACCTCAAAAAAGAAGCTTTTGTGCGCGAAGAAGTTAACATCAGGAAAGAAGTTGAAACGGAGATTGTTGAGGCAACGGAAACGCTGCGTCGTGAAGAGTTGGATGTGAAGACGGAAGGGCGTTAGAGTGCGAATGAATTGAACCAGGTTTTGTAGTTGCGCTGTCTTCGCCCACAGATGCGTTGAAGCGCAAATACGAACCTAAAAAATTACTACAGTTACAAAAAAAGAGGAGCTTTATAATGTCTAATTGCTGGCGTTTGGCGTTAATTAAGTACAGCATTTTTAGCTTTGTCGTTTAGCATCTATGCGACCAGTTTTTTAGAAAAATCTGAGCCAGTGGCAGCTCAACAAGCTCAGCAGACATTTCATATCGTTCTTGCCTTCAAAGATGCTGGCATCGGCTTGCCCGATCGTGATGTGCGAATGCTGATACCGCGCCATCCCGATAAGTGGCCAACCGCATTGGGTTTGGGAGAGAGCGATCGCACTCAGGATTCTGACAATCCTAGTCGGTAAGTCATATCGATTCCAGTTGCACCGCCGGTGATAGTTGACTGTTGACTATGAGTCAAAAAACTGAAAATTGCGCGAATTATTTGTTGGCAGATTGATTCGACTTTACGCCCGACGATGAAGCGCGGATTTGATATCATTCCGGCGACGCCGGAATTGATATCAGTAGCATCATAATTACGACTCAACTTTTTGTCAGCCCTGGGACTACTTTTTCGCCAAACACCTCAATAAACTGCTCTTGTTCTCGGTTGACGTTGTGCAAAATTAGTTGATCGAACCCCAATTCAATATCTTTTTGCAACCATTCAATATGCTGCCCTTGGTCTGCGGAGATGCGGACGTGTTGATATAACTCCTCTGGTTGCACAAACTCCCCGGCGGCATCAAATTGATCCGGTGTTATCAGTTCTGTCAACATTTTGCTTTTGAAGATGTTACTGCGCCATTGATCGTGAGCGCCTTGTAGTGCTTTCTCTGCATTACTGTCATAGGAAAGCTGCACTTTCAAAATCATTGGTTTTCCTTCTCCGCCACCGCGACGAAACGCATCAACGACTTTTTTTAACTTTTCAGGTGGGCGAGAAGTAGTAATTAATCCATCAGCCCAACTGCCCAACCATTCTGCGGTTTCTGGGGTAACTGCCGCGCCGATAATTAATGGTAGAATTTCCGGGCGGGTATAGAGTTTTGCATCTTCTACGCACACTAAACCGCGATGGGTGACGGTTTCTCCTGCCCAAAGGGCGCGGATAATATCGACACATTCTTTGAGGCGCGCGTTGCGATCGCTCTTAGTAGGCCACTTATCCCCAGTAATATGTTCGTTCAATGCTTGACCGCTGCCAACCGTGAGCCAAAAACGATTGGGAAACATTTCTGCCAACGTTGCCGCAGCTTGAGCAATAATAGCCGGGTGATACCGCTGTCCGGGAGCGCAAACAACCCGATAGGAAAGCCTCGGCGTTGCTTGCATTGCTGCACCCAACCAAGACCAAGCAAAACCACTTTGTCCTTGCGCTTCACTCCAAGGATGAAAGTGATCGGAAGAAAGGGCATGGGTAAAGCCAGCTTGTTCTGCCATTTGGACATATTTCAGCAGGTCGCTGGGCTTAAACTGTTCGTGGGAAGCGTGATAACCAATTTGTGCCATACGTTTTTATGAGTTTTGAATTTTAAGTTTTGAGTTTTGAATTTTAAGTTTTGAGTTAAAATATCCCGACTTAAAAGGAGGTGATTTAATCAGGATGCCTAGTAAAAGTTTTGAGTTTTGGGTTAGATAACTTTTGACTTCACCAAAAATAATCTTGTACTCAAAATTCATAACTTTCCGTATAACGGGCAAGCTTATGAGCGGAAAATTCGCCGATAGCGAGCTTCAATTACCGAGTAGATCCCATAGGCAATTAAACCCAAAGGTACTAGAGCCAAAATCACTGGACTAAAAGGCTGTTGTGCCAGAATTGCCAACACCTCGCCCAATCCCTTCGTTTGACTGGCATCCGATAGCCTTGCTGCTTGAATTAAGAAAAAACCGATTATAACGAAAACAATTCCACGGGCAGCAATTCCACATCGGCCCAACCGTGTCGCCCACTTTTGCTCGGTTGGGCTCATTTCATCTAGCTTGAAATGGCGGCGAAATTTGGCTTTATATGCTTCGTAGAAATAAGAAAAACCTACACCAATAACAATTGAGCCTGCCAATCCTACCAGCCATTGTCCAAACGGTTGCGCTAAAATTTGGGCTGTCAAATCTTCGGTTGTATCGCTCTTACCACCGCCCGAACCCATTATCAGTTTTACAGCCGTTAAAGCCAAACCTGCGTAACCTAAAGCACTTAAGGCGTAGCCAATGCGTTGGGCAATTCGCTTGGCATCCATCTTTTGTCCTTGGTGTTCTGGGTCCAGAATTGTCTGAACGATACGCCAAAGGGCATAACCAATAATGCCAATCGTTACAAGAAATAGCAGAAATTTACCGAAGGGTTGGTTAACAATTTCTGATAATGCACCGCTAGTATCGGTTGTCCTGCCGCCCATACTAAAGGCTGCTTGTGCTGCTAAAAAACCGACAATAAAGTAAACTAAGCCTTTGGAAGCATATCCCAATCTTGCCAGTCGCTCAAACCAGGGATGAGAAGCTGCCTGTCCAATAGAGTCTTTAATGCTGTCGGTGGGTGAGTTGTCCCGTTTCATATTTTTTCTACTTTAGTTGTTAACGACTACTGGCATACGCCTATGGTGAATTCCTTTCCAGTTAACTGAGTTTTTAAACAAATAATTTATGTTATTATCTAGTGATTTAATTATTAGCTTGTTTAGAGCTATTTTTCATCAGTCTTAAGCGGGATTTTCCTCGGTTGATTGATAGATAGATTTCACATTTATTACCCTTGACAAATCTAGCTTTATGGGCTATGAGACAGCTTCCCTGATGGAGCAGTCTGCCAGCAGTATAGTATATCCTTGATTAAAAGTTCTTTAACCAAAGTTTTAATAACAATTATAATTGGCGGTGTTAAAAATACTCCCCAAAAAACCAATAACAATCTAAATACTGTCTTGAGTGCTAAGGTGTAATTGGAAAGCCAATATACCTGCTTATTCATAAGAATAGGGGTGACAAAGCAGCCTGCTCCAATTTGTGGAATTAGGAAATATAGCAACAGCACCTCGCCTGCTTTCCAAGGCGAATCTAATAAAGGCAGCCGTGCTGAAATTACGCTTAAAAAATCGCCTTTACAGGGAATAAAAGCGAAGATAAATGCCACAATTCCGTCAACAAAAAGCAGTGTCACTTGCAAAGCAAAGAAACCAATAATACTCGTAATATAGCAAGCCTAAATCATTTGTGAATTTCTTACTCCCTCCCCTTACTAAGGGGAGGGTTGGGGTGGGGTAAAAGATTTAGGAATCGTGCAAGGATTGCTATAGCACTAAAACTCATGCTTTATGCAATGCCTGCCAACCAACCCATTAAACCCTTTTCTAATTTTGAAATAATTGCATCGGCTCGCTGACGGTAAAAAGCCGCAAAAAGGCTGATATTTCCGTGGCGGTATGGCATCTGATTTACCAGGAGTATGGTCAAAAATATAATTAATAAGCTATGGATAATCAGGCTTAGATAGTGGGAATACAACAGATAAATATGCGAAGTGGTTCACATAAAACTCGTTTAATTTTGTTCGGTTAAATCGTCAATACTGGGAAGGCGAGCAAAAATTTGTCCGGGTAATCTTGCTGGCAACGAATACATCCAAACTCGCATATGAATAGTTGGGAATCTGGAATAGCTGCCTTAACTAGGTTATGGACGTTGCAAGAATGGATGCGCCCCTGTGCGGCAGTTGGGAATCAAACATCGATCGCCAATAGTCCGATCGCTCGCACTTAACTCAAAGCATTATCATAAATTTTTCCTCAATCATCTTCCATCAGGTGGATATTTTCTTATGGCATCAGACAGATGGCAAGGCTGGGCTAGTTAGATTAAATAGAGATAGAAACAAGATTTTGAAATGGTGAACAAAGACAATAGACGTTTTGCCTAAGTCGATTTTTAAGACTCTAAATTCCCATTGTCGCAAGAAGTTGATTGTTCAGAACCGGGAGGATTTTAGGAAAATTAAATCAACCACAATGGCAGTGTCTGTGTTGAGTTCAACTTTTGATTTACCGGAAATTGCCGAATTCGGTTCCCAAACATCCGGCATCCTGTCCTGCCCTTAACTGACTTTTCAGAAAAACTCTAATAGCTAACCACAAGGCGATCGCTTGCGACAGGAAGACAAGCAGAACCTATTTGTTACGTCGTTTGCTTTGACGCTCAATTCAGCAATAAGGTGTATATAATGACTCAACTGAATCAACCAGAATCCCTGTCGCAACCGCTGACCCAAACAGAATTCGTCGCAACTTTTCGCTTGTTTAGTAGATTTAGCTTCTGGATACAGTTATTCTTGGGTGCTGTTTCCGGCATTGTTTTATTGTTTGCTATGTTGGGTCGCAACATGAGCGATCAAACCAATAATAATGCAGGTATTGGGTTCGGCATATTTTTAGCGGTAGTTGGTCTGTTATTGCTGTGCTTTAGAATTTTTTGGGATTTTCGCTATAGGCTTTTAGGGCGACTTTTGCACGCCGAAAATTCCCAGGTATATCCCAGCAAAGAACATATTACTCACACCTTACGGATTGGATTAGTTTCTAGTTTGGTGGGGGTATTAATCGCGTTTGTTGCTTCTGAAGAAACAGTTGCTGTAGTCCTAGCAAAAACTCTTAGTCAACCGCAAGCGATGGCAGCTTATGCGCCCGAAAATGTGATTCGTTCCCTAGATATTTTTGTGACGATGGCCAACGTCAATTTGATTGGCGCTCACTTTTTTGGAGCTGTTACTTCTCTTGGGTTACTCAATTGGGTAGAAGAGTAGTTGGCAAAATTAGCGATCGCTAAAGGCAAACACAACTCCTCTGCCGTCAGGACTTACAAGCGCTGGTCGATTTAACTAAGGTTTTTGGTTTTGCACTGTCTTGGTGAAAGAGAGCTAAGGCAGTGCAGCTACAAGCTAAACAACTTGGCTATTTGGATGAACATCTAATCGGAAATTGGTAGCGATCGATCTTGCTAATGGTAGTCAGCTCGATCTACCGTTTTTTTATTTAAAAAACGTAATTTATTTATTATCTTGATAGATATTTCATCTACCTTTAGATGGATAGATATATTTTTAATTGGGACAACAGGACTTAGGCTCATATTCCGAAAGATGAGCTATAACCGTGGTATTCAGCTTCCTAAATAACCCTGTGATCGGGTTTCGGAACAAAGCCATGTTACACAGTTTCTCTATTAATAAATTTACTGCAATGAAAGACCTCTGGTATAAAAACGCAATTGTCTACTCCCTCGATGTTGAAACCTTCATGGACTCTGACGGCGATGGTGTCGGCGACTTTCAGGGACTTATCAACCGCCTAGACTATTTATCCGCGCTAGGAATTACTTGTTTGTGGTTGCTGCCGTTTTATCCTTCCCCTAACCGGGACAATGGTTACGACGTGATGGATTACTACAACATCGATCCGAGACTCGGAACCCTGGGAGATTTTGTCGAATTCATGCACCAAGCAAGGGAACGAGGAATTCGCGTGCTGATCGATCTGGTAGTAAATCATACGTCCAATCAGCATCCTTGGTTTCTTGCAGCCAAAAGCGATAAAAACTCCAAGTATCGCAATTACTACGTGTGGTCAGAAAATCCACCCAAAACTGATCCAGAGTTGCTGGTGTTTCCCGATGCCGAGGACAGTATTTGGGAGTACGAGGAACAAGCAAACGCTTACTATTTGCATCACTTCTATAAAGAACAGCCTGATTTGAATATTGCCAATCCGGCGGTACGAGAAGAAATCTGCAAAATTATGGGTTTCTGGCTAGAACTGGGCGTGTCTGGATTTCGCATTGATGCTGTTCCCTTTTTAATTAAAGGAATTGGCATCGAAGGTGCAGACCCCGAAAGCCTGCGAGGTTTCTTGGAAGAAATGAGAGAGTTTGTGTCATCGCGTCGGGGTCATGCAGTGTTGCTGGCAGAAGCAAATGTCGATCGCGAGCAAATTTCTATCTACTTTGCTAAGGGCGACAGAATGCACATCCTGTTCAACTTTTTGCTGAACCAGCATCTGTTTTTGGCCCTGGCGCGTCAAGAATCCACAGCATTGCGCGAGGGACTAAAAACCTTACCGGATATTCCTCCTATTTGTCAGTGGCTTAATTTTGTGCGCCACCATGATGAACTGACGCTAGACCGCATTACTTCATCGGAACGAGAGGAAATTTTTGCAGCGTTTGCCCCTGAGAAAACTATGCAAATTTTCGGGCGCGGGATTCGTCGTCGCTTACCACCGATGATGGGAGGCGATCGCCGCCGGATTGAACTGGTCTACAGCTTGCTGTTCACCCTGCCTGGTACACCCATGCTGCGCTATGGCGAAGAAATTGGCATGGGCGACGATCTTTCGCTGGAAGGTCGAGGCAGCGTCCGCACGGTGATGCAATGGTCAGATGCAGCGAATGGTGGCTTCTCGACGGCTGCAACTGATGCCCTTGCCAGACCTGCGATCGCCAACGGAGAATACGGTTACAAACAAGTCAATGTCCTCGCAGCGCAGCGCGATCCTGCGTCATTAATTAACTGGATGGAACGTGCAATCAGCATCCGCAAGCAATGTCCTGAGTTGGGTAGGGGCAAGTGGCACATTCTGGAAACCGACTCTCCCTCGGTGTTAGCCCACTGCTGCGACTGGCAAGGCAGGACGGTGATTGCTGTCCACAATCTAGCCGACAAACCTTGTACCGCTACGCTGAAATCTCAGGAATACAGCCATTTGTTCGATTTATTTGGCGATCGCCTGTATGAACCTCTCGGTGCCGACTCGCCCTCTATTCCCTTAGAAGCCTACGGCTATCGCTGGTTTCGAGTCAATCGAATCCAGGGTTGAAAAAGTTAATGTTGATGGGAGTTATCAACGGTACTTCCGCCATACACATCCAGCCCTTTGATATCGTCGTCATCAAAAGCTGCTTGGCGGTAGTTGGGATTAAAATCCTCACTTTTGTAAAGTAACATTGTTGTTTCCTGTACTATCTACATCAACTTGTGCACTTACTTTAGATAGGTATCACTTCTAATACTTCCTTGTTATGAAGGATTCTGCAAATTGAAAATCATCAAGATAGCGAGCTTTTTTTATAGCTTTCTATCTTTAGGTGGATGAATTTAGCTTCCCTGTACTTAATGTGAGAAATTTATCTAATCATTCGTAGGTTTGGTGGAGCCAACCTAAAACCTTTCTGGCACCAACTATCACAATAATTTATTAGGTTTTATTATCACCTTAACTACAGGATATCCTACAAAATTAAGGGCATCTCTAAAGTAGCTGCTGGTTTTTTTTTTAAGGAAATTTCGATTTTATGAGCGAAATTTCTACTTTTGATATTTAAAATTTTCAACTTAAAAATATTATGTCCATCGGTAGATATTCTGGTAATGATGATTAAGTAAAATTAAATTACCCCCAAGGAAAAAGTCACAACGTAACGCAGGGGTTAATCTTTTATGACTTATCCAGATCGATCGGGCAGTCAACTCACTGAGCCTACAATCGTCAATCCGCTGGTGGATTACCACGATCGAGTGAGGTGGGGGCCAATTTTGGCAGGAATTGCGATCGCTCTGGACACTCAACTGGGTTTAAGCGCTTTGGCAATCGCGATCGGATTAAGCGCGGGTGCAACAGGGGCGGATGCAGGTTCCGTTGGTTTTGGGGTCGTAATTTTGTCGATTATCAGTTTGCTGATTTCCCTATTTTTGGGAGGTTGGGTGATGGCTCAAAGCTGCGGCCCGATGACCAAGAAAACAGCACTTTTGAATGCAGCAATTCTGTGGGAAACTACCTTAGCACTTAGTTCTTGGTTATTAGCAAGCGGGATATCGGGTGCTGTTGGCGCTGCCGCTGCTAATGCTGGAGAAATTGCCAATCAAGTACAACAACAGGACGGCGTTAATATACCGAATCAAGCGCCGAATGTAGACTCAAATCAAGTTCGCGATATCGGTGGTAATACAGCTAAAGCTGCTTGGTCATTTCTACTTGGCTCTTTGCTGGGTTTGGCAGGGGCAATGATTGGTGCTGCTGTTGGCGCTCGCAAACCTCGGGTTTATGCTTGATTAGCGATAATAAAACCAGAAAATTCAACAAGCACAGCAGCGAGTCGAATTATTTTATACCCTTGGGATGGTGATTCATTCTTTCTTAGAGAAGATGAACGAGCTAAAAACCTTTTCTAAGGTTTTGGCATAGAGATTTAAAAGGAGATAAAGCGATGCAAGAGCAGAGGATATGGCAAAAATATACAAGGTTAACAAGTTCGATCTTGTTAACGGCAACGGTTTTAGTTGCTCCCTCGTTCGCCACTGATACAAATAAAACACAGATTCAAGGTGAATATTTGCTAACGCAAGTACCAGATAGCTGTCGCCAGGTTATTGCGAGGAATGGTCTTAAGGTTCGGCGACAACCGACGGCTAACAGCGAAGTGATTGGCATCATGGATTCCGCGCGAAATGTGACGATTCAAAGTCTTGGTGAGAATGGACGAAGAGTGACGATTGAAAGTTTAGGAAGGGATGGTTGGGTGCCGATTACAGTCCTGCTGAGAGGCTACGTCCAAACTCAAAACCTGGCGTATTGTAGTTAATTAAAAAAACAGTCATGGATCACCAATCAAAGCCAAAAAAAGAAACTAATTCACAGCAAAATTCTGGTTTGTTAAATTTCATTGCTGAGGCAACAGAATCTGCACTGAATGCAGGCAAAGCGGTTGTTGACACAGCAGTTGATTGGGGGGAAGCGGCTGCTAAACAAACTTATCGATTGATTGGACAAGCGACGCAAGGAACCGGAGATGCGGTAACTTATGTTGGCAATCTTCCGTTTGTTAAACAAGTCGCAGGGGTACTCAGGCTTGATTGGTTAGTTGGGGTGAGCGATCGCATCGACTTAGCCAAAGCCGAAGCTCAAGTCAAGGAACTCCAACAAAAGTATCCCAATGAAGATCCCAGCGAAATTGCCCATCGCATTATGGTGGAAAAAGCGCTCCACGCCGGTGGTGTCGGATTTGCTAGCAGCATTTTACCCGGTGTCGCGGCTGCACTGCTGGCGATCGATTTAGCCGCGACTACTGCGATTCAAACCGAAATGGTTTATGAAATTGCCGCCGCTTATGGGATGGATTTGCAACAGCCAGCCCGAAAAGGCGAGGTTTTGGCAATTTTTGGGTTAGCGCTAGGCGGTAGCAACGCAATGAGAGCTGGTTTGGGCTTTTTACGCAACGTACCGCTGGCTGGCGCGATGATTGGTGCGAGTACGAATGCTACGATGCTGTACGCGCTGGGATATGCGGCGCGCCAGTTTTACGAAGCCAAGGTGAGGGAAGAGACTGAAGAACCTGGAACCGAAACGCTGCAAGCGATCCAGCAACAAAGCGAGAAATATCTCGATGTTGCGATCGCCCAGCAAGCAGGGATGGATCAAATTATGGTTCACATGATTTTGGCAACTTATCCCAACAAAAACTGGGAAGATATTCTGCCAGAATTGAAGGTCTTGCAATTAAATGCCGATTCTCTCAAAAGGATTGCTGCTAACATCAAGTCCCCCAAACCATTGGGTGCATTGTTAGAGCAACTTAACCCCGACTTTGCAGTACCGCTATTAGCTCAATGCCGTCGCATTGCCGAAAGTAAGGGAGAGGTTTCCGAAGCAGAACAGAAGGTGCTGGATGCGATCGCACAAAAACTCAACGGTCAAGATGTGGCTTCGATATCCACTTGAAAAAAATTGTTGGTGCGTTAGCTTTCTGCGTAACGCACCATCCCCAATATTTACTGTCGCTGTGTAAATCCTAAATTAACCTCACGTTACAGTAATATACAGCCTTAAGATAGAGTTTGACATGGCTAATTTTAATACTATCAATAACGACTGATGCAAGAGGAAGTTTTATGACAGCAGAAATATCCGCAGTCTGGGACAAGATTGAGAGCATGATCGATGACTTCATTGTCCTGCTGCCTAATATGATACTAGCGTTAATTGTTTTTGCAATCTTTTTCTTTGTTGGCCGGTCAATTAAGACAGCGGTCAGGCGGCTTACCCGCAACCACCGCCAATCGCGGAATTTGGGACTGGTGTTGGGAAGGTTAGCGCAGGGTATTACTGTTCTGGTTGGTCTGTTTATTGCCTTGTCGATTGTAATTCCCACATTTAAAGCAGGCGATTTGGTGCAACTGCTGGGAATTAGCGGGGTAGCGATTGGTTTTGCATTTCGCGATATCTTACAAAACTTCCTAGCTGGTATCCTAATTCTTTTGACGGAACCGTTCCAAAAGGGATTTTCCCTCGCCGTATCGCTACGACGATGACCAAAATTTGCGCGTCATTGTTGAAGGAGTGACGTTTGAAAGGTTAGTCGATGCTGCCTTTAACCAAATTCGCCAGTACAGTAAATCAGATGTGGCGGTAACAATTCGCTTATTGGAAGCTATAGCTTGCATCGCCACTTACACCCGCAATTTCAAACAACGAGAAGCTTTACGCCGTCAGGCGGAGATGATTTTAAATAGTAGCCGCGAACAAATCTCTCACGAGCAAGACCAGAAAGATGTGCAAGAGCGGTATCACCAAGTCATTAAAGCTTTAAAACAGAATTTATTTGGTTGAGCAGAATTATGGTAATAACAACAGCTTTACGATCGGCTCCTAATACTTTAGCTTTAAGCGCGCTGATTGCCATTGGTTTAGCGCTGACACATTTATTTTGCGGCAAGTTGCGGTTTGCTCCTATTCCTCGCAGTGGCTGGCTTTCAGCGGCGAGTGGGGTTTCGGTAGCTTATGTCTTTGTACATATTTTACCGGAATTAAATCTGCACCAAGGGGTATTAGAGAAAGTAGAAGCAGGAGTTATTTCCTATCTAGAACACCACGTTTATTTAATAGCTTTGTTAGGATTGACTGTATTTTACGGCCTGGAGCAAATGGCAAATTTATCTCGTCTGCGTGGCGAAGAAGATGTGACCAGTCCTGCTGTTTTTTGGTTGCACATAGGCTCTTTTTCCATCTACAACGCTCTGATTGGCTATCTGCTGCTGCATCGGGAACAACCGGGCATTACCAATCTGCTGTTGTTTTCTTGTGCAATGGCACTGCACTTTGCAGTGAACGACTCTGGTTTGCGGGAACACCACAAACATATTTATGACCGCATCGGACGCTGGATACTAGCAGCAGCTATTATTGTGGGGTGGGTGTTGGGTAGCGCTACTGAAATTGGAAAAACTACGATCGCAGTTTTATTTGCTTTTTTAGCCGGAGGAATTGTTCTCAACGTCCTCAAAGAAGAATTGCCAGAAGAACGAGAAAGTCGCTTTTGGGCATTTGCTCTTGGTGCTGGAATTTACACGGCTCTTTTATTGGCTTTGTAGAGGAATCACAGGAAGCCAAAACGTTCGAGCTTAAAACCATTAGAAGGAGTAAATCGTTCTTTCAGACGCCGTTGAAAATTACCGGGATAATTTTTCCGATAACTGCTACTAAATGCGACGGTATTAACAGTCTTAGCTTTAGTCAAATTTCTGAGCAATTAACGTTAATTATTCGCAGCCATTGCTGCCAGTTCATTCTTAATTTATCTAGACATCCTACACAGCACAAACGAAGTCAAAACCCGGGTAATTTCTTACAGGATTGCAGCAACGATTGGTTGGTTCAATTATCTAATTCTTGGGCCAGGATATCCGTCAGCGTAGACGGCGATAAGGAGCAAAGATCGTTATTATTATTGATTGAATAATGGTAGTTAAAAAAATTAGCCCTCTATTCCGTTAGAAGCCTACGGCTATTGCTGGTTTCGAGTCAATCGCATCCTGGGGTAAAAAAGTTAATGTTGATGGGAACACTAGCAACTCTAACTATGAGCAATGTACTTAGTGAATTAGTTGACACTCCTCGACCTGAAGGCACGAGGATTCTTGGATCACTCAGTCAACTTGCTCGTTGGCGTCACCACCTTCATAGTAGAGATTGTTCTGTCCCCAAGCGTTTATTTCGGCGTGCCCCGCCGTATTTAAAGAACTTCCTGCCTGCTTCAATCCTTTCCTCACAATGTTAATTCCCGCATTGTGATCGCGATCTAACGTTGTACCACAATTACAAATATGAGTGCGAGTTGACAGCGTTTTTTTAACCAAGTTGCCACAATTTGAACACTGTTGAGAAGTGTACTGAGGATTGACAGCAATTACCGTTTTTCCGTACACCTTCCCAAAATATTCCAGCCATTGAGCAAACTGTGACCACGCTGCATCACTAATTGATTTAGCAAGCTTATGATTCTTGACCATATTCTTAACCTGAAGTTCTTCGTAGGCTACAAAATCGTTAGATTTTACCACGCCGGGCGTCGTCTTAATGGCGAAGTCTTTACGCTGCCTTGTGACCTTCAGGTGCTTTCTTCCTAACTTATTGATCGCTTTCTTCCGATTACCAGAGCCTTTCTTTTTTCTAGAAACTCGTCTCTGCAATCTTTTTAAAGCTTTTTCGCTTTTTCGGAGATACCTAGGGTTGGCAACTGTTTGACCATCGCTATCGGTGTAGAAATGGTTGAGTCCTACGTCTATTCCGATAGCTTTCCCAGTGAGAACAAGCTCCTCTTTTCGCTCCACGTTGATACAGAATTGGGCGTAGTATCCGTCAGTACGACGCACAATTCTGATTCTTTTTATCTCATTGGGTGCATAAAAATGCAGCTCCCTACTACCGATTAGTTTAAACTTTCCCGCTGCGAAACCGTCTTTAAGAGTCAAACACCTTTTGTCGGCAGAAAGCGCCCAACCCGAAGTTTTGTATTCGACGGATCTAGTATGTTTTTTAAACTGTGGGTAGCCCTTTTTTCCTGGTTGCTTAGCTTTGCAATTAGCGAAAAAACGTTGGATAGCAAAAATGGCACGTTCTGCCGAAGCTTGACGTGCCATTGAATTAAGCTTGCCTGCCCATTCAAACTCTTTTGCCATGACGGCACATTGTTTGTATAGGTCAACAAGCTTAATTCCTTGATTGTCCATCCAATATCTAAGAGTTTTATTTCGGACAAATTGAGCTGTTCTGATCATCTCGTCGATGACCTGATATTGCTCTGCTTTGCCTTTTAATTTAAACTCTAAGACTATCATGCGATTAGTTTACCACACCTGCAAATACTTTTCTCGTTTATGCCTTTACTCCATCAATCTTTACAACAAGAAATAGAATTAAAGCCGTCCTAGAAGGACGGGGCTTTAGACCCAATTTTTTGGTAAACAACCCGGTTTTTTGCCCCCATCCGTAAGTCCTATATATAATTTTATGCGGGCATAAAAAATTTTCCTCTAAGGTAGGGCTGATGTTTCCAGTGTGGTTGCAGGCAGGATTTTGGGGTTTAGTGGGGGGTTCGGCGCTGCTACTGGGAGCGGCGGTGGGTTACTTTGTGAGCATTCCCCAGCGCGCGATCGCGACAATTATGGCTTTTGGCGCTGGTGTGCTGATTTCAGCCCTATCCTTTGAACTGATGGATGAAGCTTACAAGCTCGGCGGTTTCGACTCGACGGCGATCGGCTTTTTGGGGGGCGCTGCTGTCTACACAGCCGCCAATTGGTATTTGAGTCAACAGGGAGCAAAACACCGCAAGCGATCGGGCGCTTTGCACCCAGCTAAAACAGAGTCAGGCGATTGCGGATTAGCCATCGCCCTCGGCGCGCTGTTAGACGGGATACCGGAGTCGATCGTCATTGGCGTCAGCATGATTTCTGGAGGCGCTGTCAGTTGGGTGACAGTAGCGGCAATTTTTCTTTCCAACATTCCCGAAGGACTCTCTAGCGCCGCCGGCATGAAAAAAGCAGGGAGATCGATGGGTTACGTTTTTGGAGTTTGGGGCGCGATCGCAGTTATTTCCGGTATCGCAGCATTGTTAGGATATACGCTTTTTAGCCACTTTTCTCGGGAAATAATCGCTGCAACTACCGCTGTAGCAGCGGGCGGTATTTTAGCAATGATTTCAGATACCATGATTCCCGAAGCCTTCGAGGAAACTCACGATTTTGCCGGATTAATTACTGTCGGCGGGTTTCTGGTTGCTTTTGTACTCAGCAAGTTAGGGGAAACTTAATTAGTCAGCACTCATCAGTCATTAGTCATCAGCTTGCTGTAGAGTGTGTCATATTGACCGTAATTTCTGCAGCGTTCAAGGTCGTACTCGAATAACAAGTACAGCATATTCGAGTACGGCCTTGAAAGGGTTCGCGCCCGATCTTCAGTACAAATCCGAGATCCTGTAAACCCGCCCCGGCCGACTTGCAATATTCGATCGCCCGAATGAAATTTCGCTGGCTGACACACCGGGCTAACTTGTTAAAGCAAGTTCGATCGATTGCCCGTTTTTGATATAATATCAGCCTGCATCTGGCAGCGAAAAAGCTTGTAAAGCTGTTTTCAAGTCAGTTAGGTACTCGCCGAGCGATTGCCAATTACTAATTATCAATTACTAATTACCGAGTGCCAGACATCCCTCACCTAATTCAGGCTTCTTTAAATCAACATTAAAAACCACAGTCTGTCAAGAGTTTTTGGGAAATTTATGTGTTTAGAACCAGGGTATATCCTGCACGGAATGCACGGAAGCTACCAAATTACCGCTTTGTTGGGACGGGGAGGGTTTGCCATAACCTATCTGGCTGCACAAATAAACCAACCCAATAATCCTCTGTGCGTTGTTAAGGAAATTCCTTTTCCCCGATCGGACGATCCGCGCGTCTTGGAACAAGCAAGGAGGCGGTTTCAAAGCGAAGCTAGCGCCCTGCGCCGTCTCAGGAATAACTCGCACATTCCCGAATTGTTCGATAGCTTTGAAGAAAACAACCATTTCTACTTAGTTCAAGAATACATTGAAGGATATAAGCTCCGTCAAGAACTCGTTGCGGGTCAGGGGTGGACCGACGAGGAAAGAACCGTTGTTTTTTTGCGGGAAGTTCTGGAAATATTACAATCTGTTCACCAAGAAGGTATTGTACACCGCGACATTAAACCTGATAACTTAATGCGACGCGAATCCAATGGAGAAATTGTTTTAATTGATTTTGGAGCTGTCAGAGAAATAGCCACTTTTAGCGTTAACTCTACAGGTGAAATATTAACAACCCAGGCGATCGGCACTAACGGTTATATGCCAGCAGAACAATACAATCCGCACTTGTTACCGCAACCTTACAATGACATTTACGCGCTAGGAATTACCGCTATTGAAGCTTTCACCGGGCGAACTCCCCCTTTTCTCCCCGATCGGGAAACTGGCGAGGTCATTTGGCATTACTCAACACCCGATCGACCTGCGGTACAAGTTAGCGACGGTTTGAGAAATATTTTAACTGAGATGGTGCGCTGGAATTTTAGAGAGCGCTACCAATCCCTGAATGAGATTTTGCAACACTTGGATTTGTTAGTTGCACAACCTCCGCTACCTGAACCTGCGTTAGTCGAAACTCCCCTACCTGAACCTCCCGTAGCTGAACCTCAGCCACCTGAACCTCCGGTAGTCCAAACTCCGGGTTCCGGGAAATCGCACTTTCGCCGATTGTTGTTAAGTTCTGTGGGAATTGCTACTGCATTGGCGATCGTACTTTTAAGCCCCAAAAATTCGCCGCTAATCCCCAGAAGTTCCCCGCTAATCCCCAGAATTTCCGCACAGCCAACGCCGACTACAGCATCCGCAGATGGTGTAAGTTCTGGCGAAAAACTTCTGGTACAAACCTCCGCCCTTTGGTCAAAACAAAGAGGAATTGGCGAATTTGCCGACTCAAATTATCCCGAAGCTTTTAAATTGCTCAAACAGTCATGGAGGGAAGATCGCAGAGATCCGGAAACTTTAATTTACATGAACAATGCCCTGCTGGAAGCCAGCGGTGCAGAGTATTATACCATCGCCATTGTTGTTCCCATCCGCAGAAATCAAGACGGTAGCATTGCCAACGCCAACTTAGCCGAAGAACTGCTGCGCGGCATTGCTCAAGCTCAAACCGAAGTTAATTTAAGTCTAATCTCCAAGGAGAGCGATCGAGATTTTCCCGGTCAAGGATTTCTCCAACCAAAAGCTCTTAACGGAAAAGGTCTTAAAGTCATCATTGCTGATGACGGAAATATTAAATCCTACGCAGTTCAAAGAGCAAATTACCTAGTCGAGCGACCAGATATTCTAGCAATCATCGGACACTATACCAGCGACATGACTGTGGAAACAGTAGATATTTACAATCGCCATAAATTAGTCGCCCTTTCTCCGGGAAGCACCACAGAAGAACTGACCAGAAAACCCCGAAAATTTTTCTTTCGGACTGCTCCGACAACTAGCGTAGAAGCTGAAGGCTTAGTAAATCAATTGCTGAGCGTAGGGCGAAAAAAAGTAGCAGTTTTTTACAATCCCGACAGTCCGTTTAGCTATTCTTTGTGGGAACAATTTACCGAGCAATTTGAAGCCAAAGGAGGTAAAACTTATAGACTCAGAAATTATGAGAACTTATCCAAAAATGATTTCAACACAGAAGCAGCGATCGAAGAAGTTGAGAAAGCCGGAATAAAAGCCATAGCACTCTTTCCAGACGGTCAAGTAACTAATTCCGTAGAAAATGCGATCGAAATGATAAAAGCTAACGGCGATCGCAATTGGATTGTCGGGCCGTGGACGCTGTATGAGCCGAGAACGCTAGAAGTAGCAAAGCAGTTAAAATCTGTTGAAAAACTGGGAATATCCTTGTTTTGGCATCCGCTAGCAAGCTTTGACAAAAAATTTCCTGTAAACGCGGAAAAATTGTGGGGAGGCCCGGTGAATACTCGATCGGCCTTAACCTACGACGCCGCCCGGACGCTGATTAAAGCCCTAGAAATGCAGGCGCAACCCACTCGCGAAGGAATGCAAAAAACCTTAGCCGATCCAAACTTTAAAGCCGAGGGAGCCACGGGTATAATTGAGTTTGACTCAAAGACTGGAAATCGGAAAAATCCTCCTAAACGAGTAGCGCATATTGTACCCTGTTCTACAGCAATATATGGCGTTACCTTTGTGCCGATGGAATTTCCCACAGCCGCAGCCGCAGGTTTAAAGTGCGATTGAATTGATATCTTGTGGCATTGTCAACAAACCTTTCAAGGGCGGGCAGGAGGCCCACCCCACAAGAAAATTTACTCTTTGTAGAACAGGCATCTTGCCTGTTGTTAAGAATGAGGCAATATGTGGGAGTAATTGATATTTTGTGGCACTGTCAACACACCCTCAGGGACGAGTTTTACCAAATATAATTGCCTAAAATCAATAATCTCATAAACCCGGCCCCACCCGACGATAAAATTCTGGATAAAGAATTCTGCAAGATGTGCGAGTGAATTGATATCTTGTGCCGAACGCAACAATCCGCCAGATGTTTCAATCCTACAGCCGACTATTGCCACAGGTGCAACATATCAATTTATTAGATATATTAAACAAAGCTAGTTTTTTCTATAATAACGCTTATGGCTGTCAATTTCGCTCGCTCCCCCGCTTCTAGTCTCAAACCAGAAGCCCAGAATATATCAGCACTCAAACAAGTCTTTCAGACAATTGATGCCGATAGCTGTCCGGGTTCCTATAACTTTCATATGCACACAGTCTACTCCGACGGGCGATTGCAGCCAGAGAAATTGATGGAACAAGCCATAGCCGGAGGTCTCAAAGGCTTAGCTATCACCGACCACCACAGCACCCAAGGCTACGTTAAAGCTCAAATGTGGCTGGATAATTGGAAATTAAACCATCCCGACCAAAATAGCGAAGCACCTAGTCTCTGGACAGGCGCTGAAATTAATGCCGAATTGCTCAACAATGAGGTACACATTCTCGGTTACGCCTTCGATCCGCAACATCCCAGTCTCCAACCATACCTACGAGGTAAAAGCACTGAAGGCACTTATGCTTATTCAGCAGCCAGGGTAATTGAAGCTATTCATGAAGCAGGAGGTTTAGCAGTTCTCGCACATCCTTGCAGGTATCGATCGACCGCAGAGAAACTAATCCCAGAAGCAGTCCGTTTCGGAATTGACGGTGTAGAAATTTACTATGCTTACGGTAATCCAAATCCTTGGAAACCGAGTCCCAAACAAACTGCTTTAGTCCAAAATTTAGCAGAAACTTATGGTTTGCTGGGAAGTTGTGGCACGGACTCTCACGGCCTGAGTCTTCTAGTCCGAATCTAGATAGTTCGGAAATAAGAAGTGCTTTATCCTGTCATTACCAGTCTAAGCGTTAGCGGATACACCTCTTATAAAAGCAATCACAATGACCCGAAAACAAACAGTTTATCAGGTCATATTATGTCCGCTAAAATGACTACCGTAAAATTGTTTGGTAGTCAGGACTTCAGTCCTCATAAAAGTTTGAGGACTGAAGTTTTCACTACTTGCCTTATAACGGCTATTTGACGGGACGCGATATCCTTTCTATCGCCAGGATGAGCTTTCGCCCTCCAAAAGAAAGCAATTGCTTTCTTCAGGTAATATTGTTGCAACTCCCAGAGACATTAGGTCCTAAAAACCAGTCGCCCTTCTACCGTTCGGGGAACAACTGACAGGCCCGGTTAGTTGGCTGATTTGCCCAATCCAAGCGAGAATTTCCAAATCGATCCATCCAACCTTCTAAATAAGCTCGATTAGCCTTTCTTTCCTCTGGATCTGATGTATTCATGGGATGAGGCGCTAGACCCAAAATAGTCGCCGTCGTCACGCAAAACATCGACTTCTGAAAACTCTGGCAAATTTGCACCCGCACATCGTCTTCACCGCGACAGCTACTGCGATAAACTTCGTGCAAATACTCCGGCAAATAATGACGCATATCTTGCATCAATTGAGTGGGCGGAATCCCTGCACCTCCAATAGGTAAAGGATCAGCAAACAAAGCCCCGTAGGCAAAATCTCTTTGTTTTTCGGGGATTTGATGAGCTTGAGCGTTGTAGGAAACTGTGCCAAAAAACGCAGTACCACGAAAGAAAACAGCCTCTACATAAGGCACGGCTACATCTGGTAAAAATGTCAAATTAGCCGTCGCTGGCAGTATATCGTAGACTTGAGAGCCAATCTTGACGCTGTAGGTAATCGGTAGGCTGGCCGCGGCGACTAAACCGGCTTTGACAAAATCAACTACATCAGAAATAGACTTAGTTTCCCCTCGATCGTAGGAATCAGATAAGTCTATGAACAAATCGCTCATTACCCGCCAAAACTGACCGAGACCCGTGTAGTAAGCCAGCATCCGCACTTGTTCCGGCAAAAAATCAGGAAATGCTTTGTTGAGTCCCTGCATGAAAAAATTGCCTTTCAATTTCGCAGCAATCGCCTTTTCGGCCAAACTGCTAAATTCCGGGGAATCCAAATAACTGTCCAAACCGCCGCCGCCGTGCCAAAACATTGTTCTCATGCAATACTCAGCATACTCAAAATTAATGCGATCGTGCCACAAATAGCGCATTAATTTGGGCAGCGTCACATCTCCGTTGAAATATTTAAAAAAGGGGAAAAGCACTAAAAACTGTTCTTCTGCAATATAATTGAGATTGCGAGAATAGGCATCGAGAACCACACCGTAACTTTTGAGAATGCCGACAACCTCAACTACATTTTCCGTAGATTCAGGAAGCAAAGCTTTGCCTGATTCCAAGATGTCAATGTATGCGGCTAGGGGATGGGAAGATGGTTTTAATACGGTACTTGTCATTTTAATTAAGCCTGAATAGAAGGAAGAACGAAGAAATAGGTTTGTAGTAAGGACTAAAGTCCTTTAATGATGGGCTAAAAGCTGTTAAGAGAGGAGTTGCACTCCTCACTACGAACCTATGGGCTAAAAGCTGTTAAGAGAGTAGTTGCACTCCTCACTACGAACCTAGGTCATATTTTATTTCAAGTTTTGAGCAATCACTTTAACTTGGGGTGGCACATTAGCAACCATTCCGATCGCAGTTTTTTCGCTCAAAGCAACTAAAACTCCCGGCTGCACTCCCATGATTGCGATAATTATGGCTAAAATCAGCGAAGGGATGCGATCGCGCCAGCGGACTTGGGGTAAATTTTCCACCAAATCCGAAAGGCGGCCGAAAAAGGCGCGGTTGACCATAAGTAAAAAGTAAACTGAAGTTAAACCAGTGCCGATCATGCAAAGCAAAGTTTGCACGGGAAACACTGGCAAACTGCCCCGAAACATCAAAAATTCCGCAATAAATCCAGCCAAACCCGGAATGCCGGCACTAGCCATTACGCCGAGGATCATTAAACTGCCAATCATCGGCAAACCGCGATCGGGATTGAACAAACCTTTGAGCACATCGATGTTGCGGCTGCCGGATTTTTTGTAAACAACGCCGACACTCAAAAATAGCAGCCCCGAAATTAAACCGTGGCTAACCATTTGCAAAACTGTTCCCAGCATACTAATCGGAGTAGCTGCCGCGCTAGCTAACAAAATGTAGCCCATGTGAGCGATCGAACTGTAAGCTACAATTTTTTTCATATCTTTTTGGGCGATCGCGCAACTCGCCCCGTAAAGCACACTCACCACCGCCCAACTCGCCAAAGTCGGCGCCGCCACCGCCCACGCATCTGGAAACAAACCCAAACCAAAGCGCAGCATCCCATAAGTTCCCAGCTTCAAAAGCACCCCCGCCAGCAGCACCGAAACCGGCGTCGAAGCTTCTACGTGAGCATCCGGCAGCCAAGTATGAAAAGGCACCAAAGGCATCTTAATTCCAAAAGCCAGCAACACCCCTGCCAGCAAAACAATTTGCCTTACCAAAGGCAATGGCAATCCTCCTTGCAAATGCGATGCGCCCGCTGCACCAACCATATCGAAACTAGAAGCACCGCTAAGCCAACCAGTCCCCAAGAAAGCAGCCAGCAGCACAATTCCCGCAAATGCAGTATAGATTAAAAACTTAGTAGCAGCATAACCCCGGCGCTCGCCTCCCCAAATTGCAATTAACAGGTAAAGCGGAATCAATTCTACCTCAAAAAACAGGAAAAACAGCAGCAAATTTTGAGATAAAAAAGCCCCTGTTACGCCGCCGGTAATTAACAGAATCAAAGAATAATAAAGTCGAGGTCGGCGGATCGACTCATCCGTAGCGTAAATAGCTATTCCTGTCAGTAGAGTATTTAAAATTACCAAAGGCAGAGCCAAACCATCAACACCGAGATTGTAATTCAATCCCAAAGCATCTATCCAAGGAATAAATTCCGAAAACTGCAACTGACTTGTACTGGCATCAAACTGAACTGCCAAAATCACCGAGAGAATAAAAGTTATACCCGCAATGGCGATCGCGATATTCCGAACTATTTTAGAACTCACTGAACCAGGCCAGAGCCCTATCAGGGCAGCAGCCAACATTGGTATCCAGATTAAAGCACTGAGCATCAATTAAAACTTTCCTTTGTTACACAGTATTTAGAGCTATATTTAACATTAACGCAAAGCAACTACATATAAAAGCGATCGGCTGATTTTCTTGTTAACATAAATTCAAATGTCTCTGGAATCCTCCTATGACCTCAAGTCTTACAGATCCAGAAGATTTGCAAATTAAATCCGGTTCTCCTTCCACCCGCCTCACCGTTGCCGACTTGGAACAACTGCAAGGTATACTCTGCGAAGCACATCTAGACTACCAATTAGAACTCGTAGAGGGGAAGATTATCATTATGCGCCCCTCAGACATTGTTTCGAGCGAAATAGGAGCAGAGTTTGGCAGACTTTTGGGGAACTGGGTCAAACCTCGCCAACTCGGACGAGTATTTGAATCTAGCGGCGGGTTTATTCTTCCCAATTCCGATCAGAGAACTCCCGATGTTTCTTTTGTGACAGCCGATCGCCTCAAACAAAGTAAAAGGTATTTTGCCGAACTTGTCCCCGACTTAGTTGTAGAAATCAAATCTCAGTCCGATCGCCTGAAACCCCTGCGAGAAAAAATTTTATCATTCATCGAACTCGGAGCCAAAGTAGGAATATTAATCGACCCGGACGAACGCACAGTAACAGTTTACACTCCGACAGCCGAGCCAGTGGTATTGAGAGACGGCGACATGATTTCAATTCCCGAACTTTTGCCCGGTTGGGAAGTTGCGGTGACAGAATTGTGGCCGATCGAGTTTGAATAAAATTAGATAAAAAAGCAGACAAACCCAGAATAAAATTCTCTGCGTTCATCTGCGGTTTAAAATTAAATAACATCAGACAAAAAGCAGACAAACCCCGAAAAATTCATCTGCCAACCTCTGCGGTTTAAAACTGCCAAATAATCAACGCCAGCAAGACAGCAACCCCCGCCGCAATAGTCAACACATAAAACTGCGACTGACCAGTGCTGCTGTACTTCAACCCTTCACCGCTGAAAATTGTAGCAAAACCGAACAAATTCACCGCCCCGTCCACCAGATACTTATCAGTCCAAGCGCTGATTTTAGAAATAAAAGCCACAGCCCAAACGACAGTCAAGCGGTAAACCCGATCGATATAAAAATCGTAAGCAAACAAATCCTGCAACGCCGGGACTGGCAGCCGTACCGGTCGAGGTAAAACGCCGTACCAATAAATCGCCACCCCAACCGCAACGCCAATCAACCCAGATAACAACAACAGCGGCGTATCCAGCGTCTTCAAAAGCAAATTTAAAGTATCAAAATCCCCCGTTTGCGCCCAAGGGCCAGTCCAACTAATTAATAGTTGCCACTCCTGCAACATCCAAGGCACCAACAGCCCCATCACCGTCAAAATTACCATCGGCAAAGCCATCTGCCAACCGACTTCCGGAGCTCTGCGAGTTTTCGGCTGCGGTTTTCCAGCAAACACTAAACCGAATATGCGAGTTAAATTTAGCGCCGTCAAACCATTAACTAAAAGTAGCACTATTACCAGCCACAAAGGCACCGTCCAAAAACCGTTGAGCCAGCGTCGCATCGCCCAAAAGTTACCCAGAGGCAACAAGGCTACCATCCCCGCAGCGCCTACTAAATAAGCCGTAGTTGTGGCAGGCATCTTCGACCACAACCCACCCATTTCTGTTAAATCTTGAGTGTTAGTTGTGGTAATAATTGACCCTACGCTCATGAATAATAGGCCCTTCGCGATCGAGTGCGCGAACAGCAACAGCAAAGCAATGTCAACTTGATTTAGCCCCACGGCGATAAACACCAAACCCATAGAAGCGCTGGTAGAATGCGATAGTGCTCTTTTGATGTCGATTTGGGCGATCGCCACCAAGGAAGCGCCAACAGCCGTCACCGCACCCAAAACCACCAGCACCCCACCCGTCACGGGCGAAAGCGCTAAAACAGGCTGAAGTTTAATCAAAACATAAGCCCCAGCGCCCACAACTACCGTATTCCTCATAATCGAAGCCGGGTTGGGCCCTTCCATCGCCTCGTCGAGCCACAAATGGAACGGAAATTGAGCGCACTTGGCCGTAGGGGCGGCGATTAAAGCCAAACCTAAAAGAGTCGCCACTAGGGGAGACAAAGTTGCAGTTTCCGCCCATGTTTCCAAATCGGAAAAATTCAAACTTCCTGCTAAAGTTGAAAGCGTCACTACTCCCATCAGCAGTGGCACGTCTCCTACACGCTTGGTTAAAAACGCATCTCTAGCGGCTGTTACTACCAGCGGTTGAGCGTACCAAAACCCGACTAGCAAGTAAGTTGAAAGCGTCAGCACTTCCAACAAAGCGTAAGTTATAAGCAGCGAGTCGCTAATCGCAATGCCGCTAATTGCCGCTTCAAAAAAACCCATCAGCCCAAAAAATCGAGCTAGCGCCCAGTCTTTTTCCATGTAGCCTAGAGCGTAAATTTGTGCTAGCAAACTCAAAACACTAACTAACTCCATTGCTCCGACGCTGACGGTGGAGATTTCTATTGCAAAAGACAAATCTAAATCAGCAGCTTGCACCCAGTGCACGAGCAACTGTTGGGGCGGTTGATCCCAAGTCGCTGTAAAAATAACTGACCCGTGCAGGAAAGCCAACACCGTCATCAGCAAATTGAAGTAAGCTGCAGGTCTCGGGCCTGTTCTGCGAACGGTGCCCGTAGACCACGGCAAAGTTAAAATTGCGCCTATTAAGCCATATAAAGGTACCCACCAACAGGCTTGGAGGAGAAATTGAGTCATTTAATTTATCCCTTAAACTTCAAATTACTGGCTGCCTTTATACAAAAACAGTCGCGGGCGATCGCGCGAGACCCTAAAACTTTGACTAAACCCGATCGTATAGTTGTGGTAGTTGTGGCAAAATAATTTGCACTCCAGATTAACTATACATTAAAGCATCAAAACTGAGAATTCTCTCACTACAAAATTAGTGACTGAGCAAAGGAGGCACTCAAAGAAAAAAATGCCTGCCGATGGGTCAAGACTGCGTTTTTTGCCGATTTCCCCGCGATCCCCCTTTTGAAATCCCCAACTTTCCCGGCAGTGATCGGCTCCGGCTTCACCTACCGAACTCTACTTTATGAGTATTATTACTTACTTTAATCCCCCCTCGCCGTCGGCATCTACCCCTCTCTTTATTAAGATTATTAAATAAATATTAAATTATTTTAAGTAACATAAAAAATTTTAATTTTTGTTATTAAACATTATGATGTTAGTTTATATTGTCAAGGTGGACAGCTTCCCCTATTCTTATAGGATAGGAAGCTTTACACTGCATTACTAGAAAATGTGGGCCTCCCCGTCCAAATTTTTAGATTTCTCAAAGATTTGTAACGGTAATTTCGCTCATCCTCAAAGGAGATTCAAAAATGTCAATTGCCGTGGGAATGATTGAGACAAAAGGTTTTCCCGCTGTTGTGGAAGCTGCCGATGCTATGGTCAAAGCTGCCCGCGTTACCCTCGTGGGCTATGAAAAAATCGGCAGCGCCCGCGTCACCGTAATTGTGCGCGGCAACGTGTCGGAAGTCCAAGCCTCAGTCGCAGCCGGAGTGGAATCCGTCAAGCGGGTGAACGGCGGAGAAGTTGTCTCTACCCACATCATCGCTCGCCCCCACGAAAACCTAGAATACGTTCTGCCGATTCGATACACAGAAGCAGTAGAACAGTTCCGAGGCTACTAAGTTCTTAGCGCACAAAAATTTCGTTAAACGAAAATTTGTGCGATCGTCAAAAATTAACAGTTTAGTTCCCCAAATATTCAATCAGGAGTAAAACCAATGGCAATTGCAGTTGGCATGATCGAAACATTAGGCTTCCCCGCAGTGGTAGAAGCCGCTGACGCGATGGTCAAAGCAGCCCGCGTCACCTTGGTAGGCTACGAAAAAATCGGTAGCGCTCGGGTTACGGTCATTGTAAGAGGAGATGTCTCGGAAGTGCAAGCTTCTGTCGCAGCCGGAGTAGAGTCAGTGAAGCGCGTTAACGGCGGACAAGTGATGTCCACCCACATTATCGCCCGCCCTCACGAAAACTTAGAGTACGTGTTGCCCATTCGCTACACCGAAGCTGTAGAACAGTTCCGCGAAGGCGTGAGCGGCATTCGCCCACTCAACAGATCTTAAGACAGGCGATCGGCTGTTAGGGGCGTTTGGTAATTAAAAATTAAAAATTAAAAATCGCGCTGTTTTTGATTTAGCATTTTTAATTTTTAATTGAGGTGGGTATGGGATATTGGTTATTAGTCATGAGTCATGAGTCATGAGTCATTAGTTACTAGACGAAGCTCTAAAAAGCGGACAGCGGACTGAGGACAGAGCTAATTAAAAAAAGACAAATGACACTGTAAAAATGACAGTTACCAATTACCTATTACCTATTACCTAAAATGCAAATGGCCAAAGTTCTCGGCACAGTTGTCAGTACCCAAAAAGAGCCGACACTGAGAGGATCGAAATTTCTACTGCTGCAATTCATCGATGAGGAAGGTTCGCCAGTTCCCGGCTATGAGGTAGCCGCTGACTGTGTGGGTGCTGGTATAGATGAATGGGTTTTAGTAACCCGAGGCAGCGCAGCCCGGATCGCGCCCGGGAGCGAAAACCGTCCGATCGATGCTCTAGTAGTAGGCATTATAGATACTGTCAATGTAGAAAACCGCCTCATTTACAGTAAAAAAGACGACCCGTACGGCTAGTTGCAACCGTTAGCAGTTAGCAGTTAGTGGAAAAATAACTAACAACTAACAACTAACAACTAACAACTAACAACTAACAACTAACAAAAAATTTTCAGATTAGGAGAACTTAATTTATGGCAGTCCGCAACGTTGCGGCTCCCCCGACGCCTTGGTCGAAAAACTTGGCTGAGCCCAAAATTCACGATACCGCCTTCGTACATTCCTTTTCTAACATTATTGGGGATGTGCATATCGGTTCTAATGTGATGATTGCCCCCGGGACATCTATCCGCGCCGATGAAGGCACTCCTTTTTATATTGGAGAAGGAAGCAACATTCAAGATGGAGTAGTGATTCACGGCCTAGAACAAGGCCGAGTCACAGGAGACGACGGCAAATCCTATTCTGTGTGGGTGGGGAAAAATACTTCCCTCACCCACATGAGTTTAATTCACGGCCCTGCCTACGTGGGCGAGGATAGCTTTATCGGCTTTCGCTCTACGGTGTTCAATGCCAGAGTGGGCAAAGGCTGCATTGTCATGATGCACGTACTAATTAAAGATGTGGAGATTCCCCCGGGTAAGTATGTGCCTTCGGGAGCCATCATCACTAATCAGAAGCAAGCCGATCGCTTGCCTGATGTTCAAGATTCTGACATTCAATTTGCGACCCATGTCATCGGCATCAATGACGCTCTGAGAACGGGTTATCGCTGCGCTGAGAACATCGCCTGTCTAGCACCAATTCGCAACGAGAAAAGTACAAACCCAAATATGAATCAAACCAAATATTCTACCCCTGCCGGCACCCAATTGAGTTCAACTCTTGCCGATAGCATCCGCAATTTACTAGCTCAAGGATACAGCGTGGGAGCCGAACACGCCGACGCACGCCGCTTCCGTACCGGTTCTTGGCGCACTTGCGGCCCGATTTCCTCAACCCGCGACTCTGAAGTAATCGCCGCTTTGTCAGCTTGCATGGCTGAACACCAAGGAGAATACGTCCGCTTGATCGGGATTGACACCAAAGCCAAGCGCCGCGTACTAGAAGAAATCGTCCAAAGACCGGGAGACAACGGCTCTAACGGTTCTAACGGCGCGAAAACTCACCAATTTAACGGTAAAGTTGCACAAGCTTCCAACCACAATAGCGGTTCCGTGTCAAGCGGAAAATTGAGTGCCGAAACAGTGGCTCAGGTTCGCGGCTTGCTAGCTCAAGGCTACAAGGTGGGGACGGAACACGCCGACGCGCGCCGTTTCCGCACCGGTTCTTGGCAAAGCGGGGCTTCGCTGCAAGTGAAAAACGAATCTGAGGCGATCGCCGCTTTGGAAGCTGTGATGAACGAGTACCAGGGCGAGTACGTGCGCTTGATCGGGATTGACCCGAAAGCTAAGCGACGCATAGTTGAAGAAATTATTCAGCGTCCCGACGGCCCGGTTGGTCAATCGGCTAAGCCGGCAGGAACATCTAAGTCGGCAGCAACATCGGGATACAAAGCAGCTTCGACTGGTGCCGCGAGCAGCGGAAGTTTGACCGGCAAGACGATCGACCAAATCCGCAACCTGCTTTCCCAAGGCTACAAAATTGGCACGGAACACGCCGACGCGCGCCGTTTCCGCACCGGTTCTTGGAGCAGTTGCGCGCCGATCTCATCCAACCGCGAATCCGAAGTGATTTCCGCCCTCGAAAGCTGTCTCAAAGAACACAGCGGCGAGTACGTCCGCTTGCTTGGCATCGACTCCAAGGCGAAGCGCCGGGTACTCGAAGAAATTATCCAACGACCTTAATTTGCCTGGTAATTAGCCTGTTCTCCCGTTAAGTCCTCGCACAGGGGCCAACGGGAGAAACCCCAGCGGATTGAAGTTGGATTTGAGATAGTTAAAAAGCTCGAGAGAGAAATGTTGGTCAAAATCTAGAATCTTCTGAAAGTTTCTATAAAACGTTAAAGCATCAAGCTTCTCAGTATTAGTAAATTATCGTTTCTTAGATTGACATGGTTAAATTTATCAGTCGAGAAAACCCATAATTTAAAGTCCTTTTATCGAAAAAAATAGCTCCTTTCATGGTGAAGTCGAATGTATTTATCGCCACTGCAATTAAGTAGCAACTCTCAGATTTTGATGAGTGGCGATGTAGTTGTGAATGAGGGTGCGGCGATCGCCCCTGGAGCAATCCTGCAAGCAGAGCCGGGCAGCCGGATCTCGATCGCCGCCGGTGCCTGTATCGGTATGGGAGTTATCCTTCACGCCCGTGAAGGTACTCTGGAAATCGCGGCGGGCGCTATTCTAGGTGCAGGAGTGCTGGTGGTAGGTGCGGGAACGATCGGGGAAAATGCCTGTATTGGCGCCGGGACGACCCTAATCAATCCTTGTATCGACAAAATGCAAATTATGGCAGCAGGTTCTCTAATCGGAGATACCAGCCGCCAAGCCGCCGCAGAAGCAACCGCAACAGCGCCAACAGCAGCGCCAACATCACCAGAAACCCCCGAAGCCACTACGCCACCAGTTGATCGACCGATCGAGCCGATCGAGCCGCCACAACCCGCCCAAACACCGCCTCAAACTGCGCCGGAGACTGCCCCAGAGCCGCCGGAATCCACCGCCGCAGAGCCGCCTCAACCAGGGGAAACGCCAACTATTCTGTACGGTCAAGCTCACATCAATCGGCTTTTGGGGACGCTGTTTCCGCACCGGCAAGCTTTTAATCGATCGGAGGAAAACGGTCAAACTTTATCGGGCGGTTCCGGATAGCCGTCATTTCGGCAAAAGGCAGCTATGCTGAAGGCAGAAAGATCAAATATAAATAGGTAATCTCATATTATTGGTAGCTCAGCAATTTGTCAGGCCTTGCAGCAGCAATCAGTGTATTGTAGCTCGTGCAGTCTGTCTTCTCATCTGAGAAACTATAAACTATCAACAAATTTTTATTTTGGGAAGTTTCTAAGGGTAATAGAAGATGGACGGACAAACAGATCGTAACAGTCACGAAGAGCGATCGCAGCGCCAGGAATACTTCAAAGACACTGCTTTGGGTTTGGTATCCACCAAGAGTTTTCCGGCAATTGTGGGGACTGCTGACATGATGCTGAAGTCGGCAGGAGTGATTTTAGTAGGATACGAAAAAATTGGTTCCGGTCACTGTACGGCGATCGTCCGGGGCAGAATTTCCGATGTGCGTTTGGCTGTCGAAGCTGGAGCTCAAACAGCCGAACAGTTCGGGCAGTTTGTTTCTAAGTTGGTGATTCCTAGACCTTTGGCTAATTTGGAAGTGGTTTTGCCGATCGGCTTTCGCCTGACTGAACTTTCGGAAAAAGGCAGTTATTCTCGGCTTAGCAATCAGGCGATCGGTTTGCTCGAAACCCGGGGATTTCCGGCAATGGTCGGTGCTTGCGATGCTATGCTCAAATCCGCAGACGTACACTTGGCAGCTTACGAGAAAATTGGCGCCGGTTTGTGCACGGCAATTATTCGCGGTGCAGTTGCAGATGTAGCAGTAGCCGTAGAAGCCGGGATGTACGAAGCTGAGAGAATTGGCGAGTTGAATGCGGTGATGGTAATTCCGAGGCCTTTGGAAGATTTGGAACAAACTTTACCGCTGGCGAGTTGCTGGATCGAGCAGCGTAAACCTGTGATGATGCCCGTCTCGGTTAAGGAAAAGGAACAAGAATTGATCGAACTTCCAGATTTGGAGAAATTGACTGTTTATGTGGAAGAGGAAATCAATCGGTAATTGGTAATTAGGCAACAAAAGTTTGTAGAGACGTACTACCGCAAATACTGAGACGAAGTTTGTCAAAAAAATATAGAGTTTACTCGGTAGGACTGCTGGCAACCATTTATACTGAGTAGCGATATCAAACTTAATTTGCCGATCGAGCCGATCGCCGCCGCATCAAGAGACACAGAACACCAAGTAAAACTAGACTTTTGAGATCAAGTCGATCCTCGGGTAAACAATCCAACTGACTAAGTAAATCCAGCCGACGTGCAGAGCCTTTCAACAGGATTTAACTACTGTTAAAATAAACCAAAAAGCCTGTTTAGGGTAGATTGCCGGCAATCATTTAAGAGTTACTCTGACCGCAGGTGGATGCTCTTTCAACAGATTAACGGCTGTCGAACTCAAAACTGACTGCACAGGAATCAACCCCCAGCATCAAGCAATCCTGAAAGTTGACCTATGAACCTCAAACAATTTTACAAGCGCGGTTTGCACAGCGCCAAGAAAGGAAACTATGAAGCGGCACTTGAGGACTTCGATCGGATACTGCAAGTCAATCCCGTCGATGCCAAAGCCTACAACAATCGCGGCTTGGTTTACTATTACATGAAAGACTACCAAAAAGCGATCGCAGACCTCAGCCAAGCCCTAGATATCAACCCTAATTTCTTCGAGGCTTACTTGAACCGAGGCAATGCTTGGCGTCATCTCGGAGAACACGAAAAAGCCATTGATGATCTAAACTGTGCTTTAGCAAATAAGCCTAACAGCCACGCTATCTACAACAACCGGGGACTTGTACTTGCTAATTTAGGAAATTACGAAGAAGCAATAGAAGACTACAATCGAGCTCTATCTATCAATTCTCACAATTATAAAACCTATTACAACCGGGGGCGCGCTTACTACCTTTTGGGAGAAAAAGAGGCAGCAACGGAAAACTTTAACGAAACGCTGCGGTTGAATCCTAGATATATCAAAGCTTACATAAATCGAGGTCTCTGTTACCACCAATTAGGAGACAATACGCAGGCGATCGCCGATTACAACACTGCACTCGGCATCGATCCACAGAATGTTTATGCCTATTATAACAGAGGTTGTGTTCGCTATAAATTAAAACAAATGCAGCTTGCAATTGAAGACTTTGACCAAGCAGTAAAACTCGATCCGAACTATGTTAAAGCTTATCTCAACCGGGGTTTAGCGCTGTATAAACTTGGAGATGTGACGGCAGCAAATAGAGATTTTTATCACGTAATGTGCATTAATGCTGAAGCTTATGTATACTACCAAGCCCAGCGGTGTACGCCTGATATTAATTCATACTTCAAGGAAGCGCCACAGGTAGAACTTAATAATGCTGTCGAATACTACAACACAACATTAAATACGATGTCAACTTCCTTAAGTTCCGCAGCATTAAACGCGGTCTGGAATCAAGAAGATTTGGAGAACAGAGACTCGATTATCTGTGAAGGTGAATTTATTAATGATTGATGTAGTCAATAGTCAGTTGCCATTAGTCCTTACACTTATGATATAAATCTTTGAGCGACAGGGAAACTGCAAATGCAACGCACAGGCATTTAAGCCCACATTACGCACCCCCCAACAGGCAGCATACACCGATGGAGTAGATCAAAGTGAATCCTCCGAGACAATGGTAAGTAGAAATATTCAATAATCTCTTTCCCTAAGCATCACCCAGTTGTCCCTTCCTAAAAATTGAGGTTCGGCGGTGAGTTAAATCTAATTCCGTTAAAAATGCGCGAGATCAAAAACCAAGTTTATTGCTGAATCGGGAAAAATCCTCCTTCGCGCATTTCTTGAATGCTCTCTTTAATCGCCTGAATGATGCGATCGATGTCTTCATTAGTGTGAGCGGTGGAGAGAAAGCAGCTACGACCTTCGGATATGAAAATACGCTTTTCCAGTAAGTGAAAAAGTAGCGGATCTATCTCAACGGATGCAGCAGCGCGAAATTGCGATCCGAAATTTACAAGCCAGACAGAGACTTCATTTTCTTTGAAATAAGCATTCAGGGTTTCAACTAGCTGCGAAGTTCGCTGATTCAAGTGCTGCTGAAGGGCTGGGCCTTGACTTTTAAGATAGCGCAGCACGGAACGCGCAGCGGCCAGAGCAAGTGGGTGCTTGCAAAAAGTGCCGGCAAAAATTGTTGTTTTTACCTGGGGGTAGGAATCATCCCCGTAGTTCCACAAACCGCCGTCAATTTTATCCATATAAGCAGCTTTTCCAGCGATAATTCCAATAGGCATACCGCCCCCGACAATTTTACCGTAAGTTGCAATATCGGCCTCAATGCCAAACCACGCCTGCGCCCCGCCTTGATGAATTCGAAAACCGGTGACCATTTCATCAAAAATCAGCGCAATTTCTGATTCTTTTGTTAATTGTCTGAGTTGGTGGAGAAATTCTTTAGGTTGCAAATCGAGACGGCGGCTTTGCACGGGTTCCACGAGAACCGCCGCTAATTCGTGCTGGTGAGCTTTGATAATTTCCAGGGAATGAGGGCTTCCGTAATCCAAAACTAAAACATCTTCAATAAAATTACCGAGAATTCCTGGCGCTTTTGGAATGGTGCATAAATCGCCATTTATCTTTTTTACAACTGCGAGAGTTCCGTCAAAATGACCGTGATAAGAACCAGAAAACAAAGCAATTTTATTGCGTTTAGTTGCCGCTCTAGCTAATCGTAAAGCTGCCATCACCGCTTCTGTGCCGGTATTAGAAAAAGCGACGCGCTCCATTCCAGTTAATTCGCAGATTAATTCCGCAACTTCTCCGGCAAGTTCTGCTTGTGGGCCAATTTGTACGCCGCGATCGAGTTGCTCTAAAAGGGCTTCTTTAATAAAGGGCGGATTATGGCCGAAAAGATTGATGCCAAATCCCATTGTGATATCGATGTATTCGTTGCCATCAACATCCCACATTTTAGAACCCAGCGATCGCTCGGCGACAATGGGATAAAACATCTCCTTGACGGGAAAGCGAAACCCATCAGAAGCCCGATTGTCCGCGAGAACCGGACGATATTTTTGCGCGAAATTCTTAGAGGTCTTGGTGCGATCGGTGTAGCGCTCTATCAGCGCTTTCATGTGTCTTTGCTGCAATTGTTCGTTCATTTTGAATTCTCCAGAGTTTGAGTCAGGTAGGGGCGCAATGCTTTGCGCCCTTACAGGTTTTAATTGCGGCTACCTATCAAGCCACAATCGACGAGATAGGAAAAATAAGTCCGAAACAAACTCGCATCCGCTTGCGGGCAGATAATGTCCGTTCCAGAAAGTCCCTTCAACGAATTCTGGCAATCGAATTGCAGCGTGGCAGATTTAGCCATTTCTGCTTCCGAAACTTTTTCGGAGAAAAGACCGACAAGCGGATACAACGCATTTTCTGGAGAAGATCCAGCGCGATTGATTATTTCTGCTTGCCAAGCCTCAGACGAAACTCGTTTGATTGGATAACCCATTGAGCAAATCCAGCCAAGCAATTCACTCATTTGAAAGGACTGAGGGTTGACTAAATGAAAAGTTTTTCCGAGCAATTCTTTTTGGCTCGAAAGATGAACGATCGCTCGGCTCACATAGTCAACAGGAGCTACATTCATCAGCTTATCGTCATCGGGCGCACATCCAAGTTGCACGCAACCAGCGATTAACCTGTACAGTAAGTCACTGGGATTGCAGGCCCCTGTTTGGCTGTCCCCAGAAATGCGGCCTGGCCTGTAAATGCTAACAGGAATGCCGCGATCGCGCGCGACCTCTACTAACTTTTCTGCCACCCACTTAGTCTGAGTGTAAGCGCCTTTTAGACCCTCTCCCGGAGTGAGTTCATCCTCCTCTCGCACTACCTTAATCCCCGATTCTCCCATTGCCGAGAAAACGGAAATAGTAGAAATTAAATGGACTGGTTTTAGCTTACTTTGACTCGCCAATCTCAGAACTTCCTGCGTCCCCAAAACGTTAGCGGGTTTGAGAACAGAGTAGGGATAAGTAAACTTGACAAACGCGCCATTGTGGTAAATGACATTAATTTTACTGGCTAAAACTCCGAACTGCTCCTCGGAAAGCCCCAAAAGTGGTTGAGACAAATCTCCAGCAATTGGGATAATGCGATCGCTGCTGCTTTCATCCCAAATTAAATAGGATTCGAGGCTGCTTTGAATCCGCTTTTTAGCTGATTCTGCATCCGCAGAACGGACTAGGCAATAAATTTCTGCTTGAGTTTGTTGCAAGAGGTCGCGGAGTAAAAAGGCTCCCAAAAAGCCAGTCGCCCCTGTTAAGAGAATGCAAGCTGGTTCAGTTTTTGGCTCGCTCAATGGAGTTGCAGGGCGAATTGTCGGATCTAAAACAACTTCAGCGTTAATATCGAAACTTGCAGTGCGATCGCCCGCAGAATCCGCCCCATGCTTCACCTCAATATTCTTTGCTAAAGCAGCGATGGTAGGCGCTTCAAAGAAACGGCGCAAGGGCAATTGCTTTTGGAAAGAATCTCTTACCTTTGCTAGCAACTGAGTAATCAGTAATGAATGTCCTCCCAAATCAAAGAAATTGTCATAAATCCCTACTTTTTCCAGCCCTAGCAGCTCAGCCCAAATCTCAGCAAGCATTTTTTCAATGGGAGTGCTAGGAGCCACAAAAGTATCTGCTAAATCGGCTGTCGCCGCCTCCGGCGCTGGCAGCGCGCGTCGGTCTATTTTTCCATTAGCAGTGAGGGGCAATCCTTTCAGTACGACAAAAGCAGAAGGAACCATGTAGTCGGGCAGTTTTTCTTTTAAAAATGACCGCAGCTCGTTAATAGCGATCGCTGATTCCCTCGCGGGTACAACATAGGCTACTAAGCGCTGATTCCCAGGTTCATTTTCCAGTAGCAAAACTACTGCTTCGCGCACAGCGGAATGTTGAGATAGCGCTGCTTCTATTTCCCCCAATTCAATGCGGAACCCTCGCAGTTTAACTTGGCTGTCGATCCGCCCTAAAAACTCAATATTTCCGTCCGGCAAATACCGAGCCAAATCTCCGGTTTTATACAGACGTGCTCCTGGTTCGGCGTCGAAGGGGTTGAGGATGAATTTTTCTTCTGTTAATTGGGGTTGGTTTAGATAGCCGCGAGCTAAAGAAGCACCGCCGATGTATAACTCGCCGGACAGGCCAATGGCAACTGGCTGCAAGTGCGAATCAAGTAAATAAATCTCTGCGTTATTGATAGGGCGACCGAGAGGAACTGTCTCAGAAATGCAGTTTTCTCGGTCTTTGATGGGATAAGTCAGCACGCCTACGGTTGCTTCTGTTGGCCCGTAATGGTTGAAGACTGCACAGTCTGGGGCGTATTTCTGAATAGTTTCGAGCAAATTCCAACTTAAGGCTTCGCCGCCAAGAATTAATCGCTTTTTAGGCAAAACCTGCGCTGGATAAGAAGCAGTTAATAAAGCTTTTAGATGGGAGGGAACAATTTTGAGACAGTCAATGGAATGCTGCTGAAAGTAAGCAGCGATCGCCTCTGGATCGGTGGCGCATTCCTGGGAAATTATGTGAAGGGTTCCTCCCGTACATAAAGCTGGAAAAATTACTGTATTTCCTAAGTCGGCTGCTAAGGTAGAAACGGTTGCGAAACTGGCACCTGATGGCAGGTTTAGCCGTTCCTGAATGCTGTAGAGGTAATTGACGAGCGATCGGTGTTCAATTGCCACTCCCTTTGCCGTGCCAGTGGAACCGGAAGTATAAATGACATAAGCTAAATTTTCACCAGAGAGAGGAGGAGAGGGAGAGGGGGAGACAGAGGGAATTTCTGCGTCTAAGCAAACGATTTTTGCCTGAGTTTCTGGCAAGTTTTCGATTAGCTGTTGTTGCGTTAATAGCACTGCCACTCCGGCATCCTGCAACATCAAGGCGAGGCGCTCTTTTGGCATAGCCGGATCGAGTGGCAAGTACGCGCCGCCTGCTTTGAGAATGCCGAGCATTCCAGCGATCGCATCCACAGATCGCTCAGCACAAATTCCCACTACTCCTTCGGATTTAACTCCTAAGTGTTGTAGGTAATGAGCGATTTGGTTGGCGCGGGCGTTGAGTTCCCGGTAAGTGAGTTGCTGATTTTCACAGACAACCGCAAGGCGCTCTGGTACGCGCTCCACTTGTTGCTCAAATAGCTGGTGAATGCACTTGTCTTTTGGGTAATCTTTTTGTGTTTGGTTGAACTCAACTAAGACTTGGTGGCGGGCGCGATCGCTCAGAATTTCCAACTCGCCGAGAGCGGTTTCTGGGTGATTAGCTGCACTTTTTATTAAGGTGTAGAATTGCTCTGCTAAACATTGGATCGCTTGTTCCCCTATCAAGGCAGGATCGTAGTGAAACTCAGCGATGAGAGCATCCTCTCGGCGCACGCAGGAGAGTTTAACTTTGAAGCGATCGCCGCAGACATATTGCTGGTAAATTGAAAAATCTACGCCAGCCGCCGCATACTTTTCTAGTTGTTCCTCAAACTCAAAACAAAATGGAAATCCAGGCGAGCCGTTTATATCTTCCCGGTTGAAATATTCCTGCCATTTATAAGCATCGCTTTGGGATTGCTGAATTTCCTGCCAGAATTCCTGAAAGGTAAAATTTTCTTGCAGTTGGCTGCGAAGCGGTAAAAACTTGGCAAATAGACCGAGTGCTGGCTCTAATTCTTCATATTTGCGATTCTCGAAGGCGGTGCCAATAATGATTTCTGCCTTTCCCAACCGCCGCCAGAGCAACGTTTTCCAGCAAGCTAGAAAGAAAGCAGATATTGAGGTCTCGTAGCGGCGGGCGATTGCTTCTATTTCTTCTAGTAAGATCGGTTCTATTTTAACCTCAAAAAAATTCGGTTCAAATCGCTCGGACGCGCTGCTATTTTTATTTTCAAAAGGCAATTTTAAACTGGCTAGCGCCGAGTAATCCCGCTGAGTCCAGTATTTTTTGCCCTCTGCAGCCTCTTCATCCTCAATCAATTCATTCTGCCATTCCGAATATTGGACATATTGCACCACTTCGTCGGTCAGTTCCTCACCTTGCAAGCAAGCTGCATAACACTGGCTAATTTCTCGAATTAGATTTTTGAGGGTGCGGGAATCGGCGCACAGGGAAGGCAGGCTAACAAGCAAAAGGTACCTGTTTCCTGATAGAGAAATTAAGGATAAGCGCCAAATTGGATTTTGCTCAAAGTTGAAAACTGAGCGCTTTTCGTTTTGAAAAATTTCAGGGAGTTTAGCCGCTTGTTCTGGCGGGGTCAAGCATTCGAGATTAACGATCTGCCAGGAAATTAAGCTGCGATCGCCGATGACTTGAATCGGAAATTTAATCCCAGAACGTCGCTGAAAGCTGGTTCGCAGAATTTCGTGGCGATCGCTGACTTTTTGCAGCGCTTCTTTTAAGGCATTTGCTTGGAGATTGCCCTCGAGCGAAATCGCACATTGAGCGCGATAAGCGGGACTCTCTTGTTGCAACAGCCACAGATATTTTTGTTGAGGAGAAAGCCGAAATCCATTAATTGTTTGCATTGGTTATATTGATGTATGTTTTAGGCTCGCCAGGGACTTTAGTCCAAAGCTTATAGCTCAAGTCCGTTAAAACTCACATCTTGCACCATTCTCAAGAACAGGCAAGATGCCTGTTCCACAAAGAGTAGATTTTCTTCTGGGGTGGGCATCCTGCCCGCCCATAAAAGGCTGATTGAGAATGGTGCAACATATAAGTTAAAACAGACTATGGGAAAGGCGTTGAAGTGGCGACTACTGGGAATTATAACTTCCTAGCAGAGTCGGATAAAGCCGAATTTTGCGGGATAGAAGCCAGCTTTTAAATCTCTGCTTCACCGATCATTTCGCCCATCGCTACCACAATTTTGCGCGACCCGACAAATGGATTGCGGCTGTGAGCCGCCAACATATTATCTAACATTAATATGTCGCCAGCTTGCCAAGGGAAACTAACGGTTGCCTGCTGATAGACGGCCTGAATTTCTGCCATTACCGAGTCTTCAATGGGAGTGCCGTCGCCGTAATAAACATTGCGAGGCAGGTTTCCTTCTCCAAAGACAGATAATAAGGAGTTTCGGACGGCGGGATCTAAGCAGGAAATGTGGTGCAAAGGAAGTTGGTTAAAAAATACCATCTCTCCAGTTTTGGGGTGCTTGGCGATCGCCGGTCTCCGCTTGCAAGTTCTGAGCTTATTTCCCTCTTTCCACTCAAATTCTATGCCCGCTTGACGGCAATATTGTTCCACCTCAGTTTTCTGCGCCGTTTTGAAAAATTCTTGCCAGCTTACATCGAGTCCGTCGGTGTAATTGCGGACGTACATCAGTTGCTTTTGGGCAAATTTTTCTCGGAGTTTGGGGTCGAGCAACTGGTAAACTTTCCGACAATCAACGATCGGGGTTTCGCCGCCTGACTGCGCGGGTTGAACGCAGAAAAACCAGATTTTCATTGGCCAGCGGTGCAGGTGCGAACTTTCGTTGTGAAAGAAGATGGTTTGGTCCGCAGGATAAGGGGTCGAACCGTAAACTTTTCCGCCGATTCCTTCGCGCGGCAAATCTCCGTACTCGCTGAACAATTCCGGACAAATCCCCAAGGCAAACTGCTCGAAAGTAGAAACTAAGGGCTCGGTGAAGCCTCGAAACAAAATTGCACCGTGTTGCTGCAATTTTGTCTCGATCGATGTTCGGTTGTTTTTCGCCCAATCAATCAGATCGACATCGCGGGCAGCGGGTTTAATGACTAGCGGGAATAGTTCCCCAGGCTGGAGAAATTCGGTTTTTATCAACTCGCCGTCTGGCAGAGTGACTACTTTCGGTTTAACACTCTTAAACTTGCTAAAATTCATCTTTTCGCGCTTGACTTCTTGCCTTGCTTGTTGTTCTTTTTCCGCTTCCGTGAGAATTTCTAAGTTATTTAACCGAGTCTCAGGCTGTGCCACAATGCTGTTGAGTAAGGTTTGAAAACGGCTGGACATTTGCTCGATGGCGGCGGCATCGAAAAGGTCAGTGTTGTACTTCCAAGTGCCTGCAATTCCTTGCTCGGTTTCTCCCACGAAGAGAACTAAATCAAATTTGGCGATGCCGCTGTCTTGTTCTAAGGGTGTCAAAGTTAACCCGCCTAGCTCTAAAGCAGGCATGGGCATATTTTGCATGACGAATAAGACTTGAAAGAGCGGTGTTTGATTCAGGCTGCGATCGGGACGCAGTTCTTCTACCAGTTTGTCGAAGGGCAAATCTTGGTGAGTGTAAGCTTTTAATGTCACTTCGCGCACGCGATCGAGCAGTTGGCGAAATGTAGGATTGCCGCGCATATCGGTTCGCAAGACGAGGATATTGACAAAGAAACCAATTAAAGCTTCTGTCTCAACTTGTGTGCGGTTTGCCAGGTCAGTACCTACGACAATATCTTCTTGATTTGTGTAGCGATAAAGCAGCGTTTGAAGTGCTGCTAACAAGCTCATAAACAAGGTGACATTTTGTTGCCGACTGAGTGCGTTTAGCGCTTGTGAAACTTGCCAATCAAGCTGGAATTCTTGAATTTCAGCTTGATTGCTAGAAACAGCAGAACGCGGTTGTTTTGCTGGCAATTGCAGGGGGGGCAAATTTTGACCCAACTGCTGCTTCCAGTCAGCGAGTTTTGCTTCCAGAACTTCGCCTTGCAGCCAGTTTATTTGCCAAACAGCATAGTCTGCGTATTGTACAGAAAGTTCGGGTAGGGGAGAAGGTTTGCCACTGCAGAAAGCTTCATAAAGCGCCGCCACTTCCCGCACGAGTACCCCCATCGACCAGCCATCAGCTACGATGTGGTGTACTGTCAGTAACAGCAGGTATTCTGTCTCGTCAAGATGTAACAATGTGACGCGCAGTAACGGCCATTTTGTTAGGTCAAAAGGCTGTCGCGCTTCTTCAGCGGCGAGTCGCATTGCCTCGGCTTCTCGTTCAGCTTGCGATAACTCTCTTAAGTTTACGATCGGCAATGTGAAATTAAAAGATGAAATAATAACCTGAGCGGGTCGTCCTTCCACGGAATTAAAAGTTGTCCGCAATGCTTCGTGTCGCTTGATAATCTCCTGAAAAGTTTGCTCTAGAACTGCTACATTGAGCGCCCCCTTCAAGCGCACGGCTGCTGGGATATTATAGGCAGGATTGCCCGGCTGCAATTGGTCGAGAAACCACAGTCGTTGTTGTGCAAAAGAAAGGGGCAATTCTCCCTGCCTTGACGCAGGCTTGATGGGGGGTGCTTTCAGTTTTTGCTCGGCGCGATATTGCAAGAGGCTTTGGGTGACAGTTGCGACGGTAGGCGATTCAAAAAGAGAGCGCAAGGGTACTTCAACTTGAAAAGCTTCTCGCAGGCGAGAAATCGCCTGAGTAGCCAGCAATGAATGACCTCCCAATTCAAAGAAGTTATCGTGAATTCCCACTCGCTCTAAACCGAGAACTTCCGCCCAAATTTCTGCTATTAATTGCTCGTCGGGAGTTCGAGGCTCGGTAAAATTGCTCTCGAATTCCGCTCGGTTGATGTCAGGTGCTCTTAGCGATCGCCGATCGATTTTTCCGTTAGGGGTTAAAGGCATTGCTTCCAGTAGCACAAACGCTGACGGCATCATGTACGGCGGCAGTTTTTGTTTGAGAAAGACGCGCAAGTGATTAATAAATTCTGAATGCGTAGGATCGGTGTCCCCGTGTCCGCCCCGGAGTTCTGAGTTAGCAACGATATAAGCTACTAAACGCTTGTCGCCCGGATTGTCCTCTCGAACCAGTGCGATCGCTTCTCGCACGGCTGGGTATTGGCTGAGTACCGCTTCAATTTCGCCTAATTCGATGCGAAATCCGCGAACTTTCACTTGGTGGTCGCTGCGCCCGATAAATTCAATGTTTCCATCTGGGAGATAGCGAGCCAAATCCCCGGTTTTATAGAGGCGTTCTGAAAGAATAAACGATGAAGGATGAGGGATGAATGAATCATGAATTGGGTCTTCTGCAAAGGGGTTAGGGATAAACTTCTCTGCGGTCAGTTCCGGTCGGTTTAGGTAGCCTCTAGATAAGCCGGCACCGCCGATGTGCAGTTCGCCAAATACGCCAACGGGAACCGGCATTAAATAGGGGTCTAATATGAAAATTTGAGTGTTAGCAATCGGGCGACCGATGGAAACTGATTCATCTTTGCGATCGACCTGATAGAGAGTTGACCAGATAGTGGTTTCTGTAGGGCCGTATAAATTCCACACAGAAGCGCAGCGCAAAAGCAACTGATTGGCGAGCTGTCGAGGTAAAGCTTCTCCCCCGCAAAGTATTTTTAATTGATTGTTTCCCTGCCATCCTGCTGCTAAAAGCATTTTCCAACTGGCTGGAGTAGCTTGCATGACTGTCGTGCCAGAATTTGTTAATGTTTCTAAAAGCTTTTCCCCGTTAGATGCTACTTCTCGGCTGGCTACAACAACGCGAGAACCTGTTGTAATAGGCAGGAACAGTTCCAGCGCTGCAATGTCAAAAGATAAGGATGTTACTGCTAGCCAAACATCTCGGTCTGCGATCGCGAGTTGTTGGCGCATAGAACTCAAGAAGTTAACGACAGAGGCGTGGGAAATTTGCACTCCTTTGGGTTTACCTGTTGAGCCTGAAGTATAGATGACATAGGCTAAATTTGAGGAATTTTGTAAACCCACGACTGGCTCGTCGCTGCTCGATATGCCTTCCCAATCTGCATCCAGAAATACGAAGGAGGCGCTATTTGTGGGCCGGGTTTCTAATAGCTTTTTCTGAGTGAGTAACACTGAAATTTTCGCGTCTTCCAGCATGAATGCAAGGCGCTCTGGTGGATACGCTGGATCGAGGGGAACATAAGCGCCACCGGCTTTGAGAATGCCGAGAAGCCCTACCATCATTTCTAGGGAACGCTCGACATAAATTCCCACCAAAACTTCTGGGTTGACACCGATTTTTTGCAAGTAACTTGCGAGGTTATTTGCTTTTTTGTTCAGTTCCCGGTAAGTCAGATATTCATTTTCAAAGACGACAGCGATCGCATCCGGCGTCCGCTCTGTCTGCGCTTCAAATAATTCGTGTACGCACTGATTATTCGGAAGTTCCGATTGAGTATTGTTCCACTCGAACAGCAGTTGCTGCTGTTCAGATTTGGTCAATATTGGCAAATTTGAAATGCGCTGTTCGGGATTGGCAGCTATACTTTCTAGTAAGGTTATAAAATGTCCGGCTATCCGTCGTGCAGTGCTAGCATCAAACAAATCTTCGCTATACTCAAGGGTTCCATTAATACCCTCTAATCCTTCCTCCAGGTCAAGCGCTAAATCAAATCTCGCCGTTTTCCGTTCTATTTCCAAACTGCTCAACGTCACTCCTGGCAATTTTATCTGCGGCGTCCGAACATTTCGCAGAGAAAACAACACCTGAAATAGCGGATTATGACTTAAATCTCGTTCGTGGTGTATGATTTCTACCAGTTTCTCGAAGGGCAAATCCTGGTGGTTGTACGCGCCGAGAGCTACTTCTCGCACGCGATTCAGTAACTCTTTAAAAGTAGGGTTGCTCGACAGATTAGTGCGAAAAACTAAGGTGTTAGCAAATAAGCCAATTAATTCCTCGATTTCGCGTCGGTTGCGGTTAGCAATGGGGGAGCCGACTAAAATATCTTCTTGCCCGGTGTAGCGATAGAGCAATGTTTTAAAAGCTGCCAGCAGGGTCATAAATAAAGTAGCTTTTTCCCGCTGGCTTAATATGGCGATTTCCTCTGCGATTGCCTTGGGAATGGTGAATTTATGCACGGCACCTCGGAAGGTTTGTACTGCCGAGCGGGGGCGATCGGTTGGCAAATTTAGTACAGAGAGATTGCCTCCAAGCTGTTTTTTCCAGTAAGCAAGCTGCGTCTCTAAAACTTCTCCCTGCAACCACTGGCGCTGCCAACTTGCAAAGTCTGCGTACTGTACCGAGAGTTCGGGAAGGGGAGAAGGTTTGCCAGTGCAAAAGGCTTGATACAACGTGGCGAGTTCCTGGATAAATATTCCCATTGACCAGGCATCGAAAATGATGTGGTGCGTACTCAATAGCAGCACCCAGTTTGAATCGCTCAATTGCAGCAATTTGGCACGCAATAAGGGTGCTTGTGACAGGTCGAAAGCTTGCTGAGTTTCTGCGGCGATTAACCGTTCTACTTCGCGATATCCTTCAGTTTCAGGAAGACCTCGCAAATCTATTTCTAAAATTTTCAATTCCAGATTTGAAGCGATCGCCTGAACGGGTTGCCCGTTTATTGTCTTAAAAGCCGTTCGCAAAACTTCATGACGCTTGACAAGTTCGTTGAGACTGCGATCGAGGGATCTCGCGTCGAGTGTTCCCGTCAAACGCACGCCGGCGACGATGTGATAGGTAAAGTTGCCTGGAGTTAGTTGCTCAAAAAACCACAACCGCTGTTGAGCAAACGACAGAGGAAAAGTGTTAGACTCTCGACTTTGAGGCAGAATTTTTGCTAGCGAAACGTTTTCTTTTTTATGGTTGAGCCGCTGCAACAGCAACTCGCGCTTTTGGGGAGAAAGAGTCGCGATGCGTTCGATTAAATCACTCATTTGCTGACTCCTTGTTGGGCGAGAATTTCCTGAATTTCGGCTTCTGAGAGTTGATCGAGGTCTGCTAAAACTTGAGCTAGCATTTCACTGTCTGTTTGTTCGGCTTGCTTTTGTGCGATCGCTACTGCAAAATCGGCGACTGTGGCCGACTCAAATAAACGGTGCAAAGGCAACTCGACCTGAAATGCTTGGCGCACTCGGGAAATTACTTGAGTTGCTAATAGGGAATGCCCTCCTAATTCAAAAAAGTTGTCGTAAATGCCGACTTTTTCAATTTTGAGAACTTCAGCCCAGATAGCGGCTAAAACTTCCTCGATATTTGTGCGAGGCGCGACAAAGTTTTCTGTCAACTCCGGTCGCATTTCGTCAGGTGCGGGCAGGGATCGTCGGTCTATTTTTCCGTTAGAAGTTAAAGGAAAACTTTTGAGTATCACAAAAGCAGAAGGCACCATGTACTCCGGCAATTTTGACGTTAAAAAATTGCGAATTTCCTTGTGGGTAGGTGCTTGTTTCTGCTCGGAAATCAAATAAGCCACGAGGCGCTTTTGTGCCATCCCGTCTTCTGGCGCCACAACTACAGCCTGCGCGATATCTGGATGTTGCCCCAGCACCGCCTCAATTTCTCCCAATTCAATGCGGAAACCGCGAATTTTTACTTGGCCGTCAATTCGCCCAATAAATTCGATGTTTCCGTCTGGCAAATAGCGAGCCAAGTCGCCGGTTTTGTACAGTCGCGTCTTTGCTTGCGTGTCAAATGGATTGGGAATAAATTTTTCTGCGGTTAATTCAGGGCGGTTAAGATATCCGCGCGCCAAATTATCACCGCCGATGTACAGTTCACCAGCTACGCCTATCGGCACCGGCTGCAAGTAAGAATCCAAGATATAAATTTGAGTGTTGGCAATCGGAATACCGAGTGGAACTGTGTCAAAATCGCACCCTATTTTATCAAATTCCACTTGATAAGTCAGGACACCTACAGTTGTTTCTGTTGGTCCGTAGTGATTGAATACTGAGCAACTGGGAGCAAGATTGCGAATTGTTTTAATTAAGCTCCAGTTGGCAGATTCACCTCCTAAAATAAGCCGTTTACCAGGCAAAATTGATTTGGGTTGAGAGGAATTTAAAAGGGCGGCTAGGTGAGAGGGAACTATTTTGAGGCAGTCGATGGGATGGCAGCAGAAATATTCACTCAGTGCCTCTGGATCGGTGGCGCGTTCTTGGGAGATAATATGCAGGCAACCGCCGAAACAAAGGGCGGGGAAAATCGCTGTGTTTCCTAAGTCGGCGGCGAAGGTGGAAACGGTAGCAAAACTGGCACCGGCTGGTAGGTTTAATTTTTCTTGAATGCTGTGCAGGTAATTGAGCAGTTGCCGGTGTTCGATCGCAACTCCTTTGGGGAGGCCAGTGGAACCGGAAGTATAGATGACGTAAGCTAAATTGTCAGAAGAGGCGCGATCTGTGTAAGAGGCAGAAACAGTGGGAATGTCTGTATCGATGCAAACAATATTTGCCTGAGTTTTAGGCAAGGTTTCGATGAGCCGCTGTTGTACGAGCAAAACCTTCACCTGAGCGTCTTCTAGCATTAGCGCTTTGCGCTTTATTGGGGTCGTTGGATCGATCGGTAAATAGGCACCACCGGCTTTGAGTACGCCCAGCATTCCTAGGATTGTTTCTAAGGAGCGATCGAGGCAAATGCCAACAACGACCTCTGGTTCAACTCCCAAGTTTTGCAGGTGATGGGCGAGTTGATTGGCGCGATCGTTGAGTTCTCGGTAGGTGATTTTTTCACTTTCAAAGACGACGGCAATGCTGTCTGGGTTGCGTTCTGCTTGTTCTTCAAAAAGCTGGTGAACGCATTTATTTTTCGGGTAATCTTTCTGGGTTTGGTTGAACTCGACGAGAAGCTGGTGACGATCGCGATCGCTCAGTATGTCTACCTGACTGATAGCGACTTCTGGATTTTTGACTGTACTTTCTAAGAGCGCCTGAAAGTGTTCTGACAAGCGCTTTATATCTGCCGCAGCAAATAAAGCGGAATCATAGTGAAATTCAGCGCTTATGGAATTGCATCGGCGGAGGCAGGAGAGCTTGAGTTTGAATGGCTCTAGGCAGGCATCTTGCCGAACCAGGGAAAATGAAACGCCTGAATTACCATAGTTCTTAGGCTCTGCTTGGAACTCAAAGCAGACGGGCCAAAAGCTGCTGCTTTTTTCGTTTTCTAGGATTTCTTCCCAGCTAAAATATTCTTGCCAGTTGTACAGCAAGTTGAGATTAAGCTCAACTTGCTGCCTCGCTTGTGAGAAATTTAACTCGTCTTGCACTGGGCATCGTAGGGGTAAGTATTTGCACAGCAGCCCCAGAGAGTGTTCTAATTCTTCATATTTTCTGCCGTCAATCGCTACGCCGATTATCGGGTTTGAATCTCTGGTAAGCCGCCAAATGAGAATTTGCCAGCAAGTCAGCAGGAAGGCAGAAATATCGCTTTTGTGCTTTGGGGCGATCGCTTCCAGGCTGTTCAACAAATCACCCCGAATTTCCAACCTTTCTACGAGCGGCTTAAATTCCGCTTCTGAATTCTTCTTTTCCCAAGGAAGCGTTAATAAATCCAAAGATTCAATGTTCAGCTTTCGCCAGTATTCTTGGCCGATTGCCGTTTCTTCTGATTCGAGTAACTCATTTTGCCACTCAGCAATATCGGCATATTGCATTGGCTCATCGGCTGCTTCTTCTTGGCACGTATAGACTGAGTAGGAAAGACTGAGTTCGCGGGTAAAATTTTTCAGGGTGACGCTATCTGCAATTAAGGCAGAGAAGTTCGCCACCAATAGGTGCTTGTCTTGGGCGAGAGTGACTAAAGAGATATGCCAAAGTTGGCCGCGCTCAAAATCAAAAGGAAGCAGACTTAGTTGCTGAAAAAGCGCTGCGATTTTAGCTTCTTGTTCTTCTGGAGACAAACCGCTCAGATTGTGTTCCGAGATAGGAACTTGACCAGTGCTGGCGATCGCTTGCAGGGGTAGTGTCATCCCAGGCAAGCAGTGAAAGCTAGTCCGCAGGATTTCGTGCCGATTTACGACATTTTGCAGCGCCCTTGTAAAAATTTCTCGATCGAGGTTTCCTGTAATTAAAATTGCACCTCGAACGCGATAGATCTGTTTAGGATTATTTTGCTGTAACCCCCACAGGTGCCGTTGCTGTGGAGAGAGTCTAAACCCTTCGATTGTTTCCTTTTGCATATCTACTGTTCCTTTAATAAGCCTAAATATCTTGACAGCTAAACGCTTCTGCCATACCGACAACAACCCGACGCGAACCAGAAAATGGCGTGCGTCCGTGCGCGGCTAGCATATTATCTAACAGCAAGACATCTCCTTCTTCCCAAGGGAAAACAATCGTTTCTTGCTGATAGCAGCGACGAATTTCGTCTAATATAGAATCTTCAATGGGCGAGCCATCGCCGTAATAAGCATTGCGGGGTAAATCTTCCTGCTTAAAAGAAGTTAAAAGCTCTTTGCGAACGGCGGGTTCGAGATTGGAAATGTGGAAGAGGTGAGCTTGATTAAACCACACCATTTCCTGCGTTTGTGGGTGCCTAGCGACAGCTTGACATATTTGCCGAGTTCTCAAGCGATCGCCACTTTTCCATTCTAACTCAATTCCCGCTTTTTGGCAATACTCTTCTACCTCTATTTTGCTATCAGTATTGAAGACATTTTGCCAGGGTAAATCTACCCCACCGCCGTAATTTCGCACATACATAACCTTTTTTTGGGCAAACTTTTCTCTAATCTTTGGATCCAGGCTTTCAAACACTTTGCGGCTGTTAGCGATCGGAGTTTCTCCTCCCTGTTCGGCTTTCTTGACGCAGAAAAAAGCGATTTTCAGCGGCCAATTTCGAGAATAAGCCATTTCATTGTGCAGTGGGATGAATTGCTCGGCAGGATACTCGGTGGAAGTGTAGATATTTCCGCTCACCTGACTGCGCGGAGTCGAGCGAAAAGAATATTCCAACAAGTCGCCAGCAAGAGTTTGAATAAACTGCTCGAAACCATTCACCCCGCCGACTTCAAAGCCTCGAAAAAGTATTCCTCCGTGCTTCCATAACTGCGTTTCAATTGATGAGCGATTGTTCTGTGCCCAACCTGCGAGATTTAATTTTTCTACTGTTGGCCCAACAACTAGAGGTAGAAGGTTTTCGGGCTGGAGGTAGGCGGTTTTGACTAATTCCTCTGAGGAGAGGCTGACGGCTTTGCGCCTAACCGATCCTAACTTTTGGGAATTGAGATTCTTTGTTTCTGTATTTGTCATAGTTTTTGCTTTGGTGAGGATTTTATCCCTTTTTCCCGAAAAAACCTGAGAGATGGAGATCAATTCCGGTAGCATCGGCATAGTAAAATTCAGTCAACAGTCAACAATCACAGATGGTGCAACCGGAATCCATCTAATTCATCTGCGTTAATCTGTGTTAATCTGCCTGTATCTGCGGTCAAAAAAAGATAATTATTAACCGCAGATGACAAGGGATTGACGCTGATTCACGCAGATATCGAGAAGAGAGATAGGAATAATTCTGAGGCTAACAGATTTGATATGAGCCATCATTTTAAACTTTTCATAACTTTGCGTTTAGCCATTTTTAATTTTTGAATTCCCGAAAGATGAATTTGTTTTTGCTGCTCGATTTGGTGCTGCCTTTCTGCTTCGGTAAGAATTTCTGCCAAGTCGTCGATCTTGATATCTGGCTGGATGACTATCTGGTTGAGGAGGATTTGGAAACCTCTCGCCATTCGGGCAACAGTCGCAGCCTCAAATAAGTCTGTTTTGTAGTCAAATAAGCCTTGGATTCCTTCTGAAATCTCCCAGAGAGTGAGGCTTATGTCGTGTCTCGACATACCGACATCGAATTCCAGAATGCTCAAGGTCAAACCAGCTAACTCCAGGGGTGGCATGGGCGCATTCTGGAGTACAAACCACACTTGAAACAGCGGGTTATAGCTGAGATTTCGCTCCGGCTGCAATTCCTCCACGAGCTTTTCAAAAGGAACATCGGGGTGAGCGTAAGCTGCTAACGCTACCTCGCGTGTTCGACCGAGTAGTTCGCGGAAAGTTGGATTACCTGCGGTGTCAATTCGCAGCACTAAAGTATTGACAAAAAATCCAATTAGTTCCTCTAATTCAAGGCGGTTGCGATTGGCAATGGGAGAGCCAATAGCGAGGTTATCCTGTTTTGTTTGGCTGGATAGCAAGGATTGAAAGGCTGCCAGCAACGTCATGAATAGGGTGACATCTTGTTGCTGGGCGAGCGTTTTCAGTCTTTCTGTTAAAGAAGCAGAAATCACAAAAGATTGCTGCGACCCTCGGAAAGTTTGCACGGGAGAGCGCTGCCTATCTGTTGACAGCACAGGTAAATCGCCTCCCAATTGCTGTTTCCAATAAGCGAGCTGTTTCTCTAATTTCTCTCCCTGGAAATGCTGCCGCTGCCAACTGGCGAAGTCGGCATACTGCACGGGAAGTTCAGGCAGCCCAGAGGGTTTGTCATTGGAAAAAGCTTCATAAAGTGCGGCTACTTCTCGCACCAATACCCCCATAGACCAACCATCAGAAATAATGTGGTGTATCGTCAGCAGCAACACATATTCTGCGGAACCAAGTTGCAGGAGAGTGCCCCGCAGTAAGGGCGATCGCGTTAAGTCAAAGGGGCGTTGGGCTTCTTCAAGAGTACGCTGCTCAATTTCCGCTTGCTGCTCAGTTTCTGGTAAATGTTGCAAGTTTACCACCGACAAAGCGAAATCCAAGGAAGGAGAAATCAGTTGAACAGGTTCCCCGTCTACTTCTGCAAAAGCAGTCCGTAAAACTTCGTGACGCCTGACAATTTCATTGAGTGTTTGTTGCAGTGCCGACAAATTCAATTGCCCTTGCAACCGCACAGCAGCAGGAAGGTTGTAGGCAGGGTTTTCGGGAGACAATCGATCGAGAAACCACAGCCGTTGCTGGGCAAAAGAAAGGGGAGCAGAATTTTGCTGCGATCGCCTGGGAATGCGCTTAGATTGCTCAGCCTGTACTGCGTCTTTACCCAATGCTTTGAGGAGGAGCGCTCGCTTCTGGGGCGAGAGGTGTTTTAGTCGTTCTGAACGATTAGTAGACATTATAATTTACTTCCTCGCAGTGGTCGCTGTTTGTGATAGTTAAGGAAAGCTTTGCTGCTATTTTTAGCTGGTCGTTTAAAACAACATTGATATCTGCTTCAGTGGTGAGGGGGTTGGCAAGGACGACTCGAAAAGCAACAATGGGAATGTTTTTGCCATAACAGGTGGTTTGCACGGTTGTTCGCGATACGAAGGTGTGACCGGCTCGCCGCTGGGCCTCCTGAAGGCGCTCGTTAAATTGATTAATGAAGTGGTTGTCTGCTTCGGCTAGTTGTTTTTTGGCGGCTTTTTCCCTGAATGTTTCTGGAATGTAGCGGTATAAAAGAATATTAATTTCTGGTTCTAGCAGCAATTCAAATGCTGGATTTTCCCGAATTAAATTGGCCAAGTGCTGCGTTTTATGGATGCCTCCATCTATCAAAAACTCATAGCCTTGATGGCCGATGATATTCAAGGCTGCTTGCAAGAACAAACTCGCACCTGGTCGAGAGCCTTCGAGAGAGCGCTTGCCTAGATCGAGGGAGTCTTTTCGCACCGTGTAGGGTGCGTTTTTTTCAATAACTTTGGCGGTTTGGGGATTGCGGAATAAAACCAGACCGATTCCCATTGGCAAATACATTTGTTTGTGTCCATCTATGGTGACGGAATCTGCTAGTTCAATGCCTGCGAATTTGTGCCGATGACGTTCGGAAAAAAGCACGGGGCCGCCCCAAGCGGCATCGACGTGAAAGTGAGCGTTTGCTTCTTGCGCGATCGCGGCTATTTCTGGAAGCGGATCGATACTTCCCGAATCGGTGCTGCCTGCAACACCGATAATTGCCAGAATGTGCAGATTGCGATCGCGACATTCGGCTACAGTTTGGCGCAGCGCTGCCAAATCCATGCGGTGATTGGAATCGGTGGGGACTTTTAGGAGACTGCGATCGCCAATGCCTAATAAACCGGCAGCCTTTTCAAAAGAATAGTGCATCAAACTCGAACCGATTATCACCATTCCCTTGTAGCCGTAAAACTCTAAAGCTGCGTACAAGCCTTCTTTTTCAATGCCACTAAAGTTATTTTTTGGCCCTAAAGAAGCGTTGCGAGCGCACCACAGGGCGGTGATATTAGCTAGGGTGCCGCCCGTTACCATGATACCGAGCGTGCTCTCATTTTTTTGAATGTGCTGGTTATAAAAATCCTCAGAAAAATCGTAAATTAATCGGTGCATCATTGCCAAAGTCTGGCGCTCGCAGGGGCTTAAAACTTTGGCAGTTTCCATCTTGACTAAATTTTGATTCATCGCGGTTACAAGCTTCGCGATCGGGCGCACAAAATAGGGAAGTGCGCTCGTCATGTGACCGATATATCGGGGAGAAGATGTGTGAATGGAATGGGCAACGAGGGTTTGGGTCAAATCATCGATATAATTCCCAACATCTGTAGGAAGGGTGGGAATTTTGTTTTCCCTAAACTCCTGAATAATTAACTCTAAGTCAATATCTGTACTAGCGGTTTTTGCGTACAAAAAGTCTTGAACTAGCGCAGAAATTCGCTCCTCCATTGCTTCTTCTGCCAAAAATGACTTTTCTGAGGCACTGAATAGCTCCATTAACTTTTCTTCAAGTGGGGTAACAGAGGCTTTTAATGGCTCCATTAGATCGTGAGAGTTTTTGGCTTTTACTGTTAGTTTACTCATCCGAATCAATCCTGTTAAATGGGCTTTTTTTCTTTCCTATCCCCTAGCGAATCATAAAGGGAATAGGGCTTTTTAGGCTTTTTTACAAACGCGATTTTTGCTTAGCCACCATCACAGTTTGTGCTGACTCTCCATCACTCTTTTCTAAGAGATCAAGCAATTCATCTATCTGGTTAGCATCGACGTTTGCCAGAATTTCTTCCTCGACCAGTTCAGCTAAATTCTGAATTGTGGGAGCGGCAAAAAAATCGCACAGCGGTAACTCTACCCCAAAGCACGATCGCACTCGCGATATTAACTGTGTTGCCATCAGAGAATGACCGCCGAGGTCAAAAAAGTTTTGGTTAGTTCCTACTTTTTCTAGGCCTAAAAGAGCAGTCCAAATCTCAGCAATTTCTTCCTCTGTGGGCGTTTGTGGCTCAGTGAATGCTGTTTCATCAGAAACGTAATCGCACCTTTGAGATAAGGCGAGGCGGTCAATTTTTCCGTTGGGCGTTAATGGCAGCGCATCTAATAGCACAAAAGCTGAAGGCACCATGTAATCTGGCAGTTTGTGCTTCAAGAATAAACGCAGTTCGGAAATGAATTCGGGGTGCTGATTTCTGAGCCCTGAGTTAGGAACTAGGTAAGCGACTAGGCGTTGACTGCCAGGTGCATTTTCCTGAAGCAAAACAGCAGCGGTGGACACAGAAGAATGTTGAGAAAGTGCTGCCTCTATTTCTCCTAGTTCGATGCGGAACCCGCGAATTTTTACTTGGCAATCGCCACGGCCCAGAAATTCTATATTGCCATCCGGAAGGTAACAACCGATATCGCCTGTTTTGAACAAAACTTTTTGATAAGAATTACCGAGAAAATCTAATTTTTCTTGCCCAAACGGGTTAGAAATGAATTTCTCCGAGGTTACTTCGGGGCGGTTTAAGTAGCCCTGTGCCAATCCATCGCCGCTGACGTAAATCTCGCCGGGAATTCCGATCGGAACGGGTTGCAAAGTGCGATCGAGCAGATAAATTTGCGTGTTGGCGATCGGGCGACCAATTGGCACTTTTTCGACACAGTGAGTTGCATCGTACCACGTCACGTCCGCAGCTACTTCAGAAGAGCCATAAAGATTGATTAATACCCGCTGGGGCATCTGCTCTCGAAATTGCTGGCAAAGTTCCATCGGCAGAGTTTCTCCGCTGCAAATCCAATATTTTAATTGAGGCAAACGCGTGTCTAAATCAGGGAAAGAATCTAAGATAGCGCGCAACAAAGAAGGCACCAGCACCAGTCGCGTTACATTTTGCTTTGATAAGGTTTGAAGGAATTGGTTAATATCTTTGACGGCTCGATCGGGAATAATCACAGTTGGCAACCCATGCAGCAAAGGAGCAAAGATTTCCCAAACCGAATCGACAAAATTTAAGGACGTTTTTTGACAGCAAATATCTGCTTCGATAAAAGGGTAGGGGTTCCAAAAACAGCGATTGACTGTGCCTCGGTGGGTGCCGAGTACGCCTTTAGGAGTGCCTGTCGAGCCGGAAGTGTAGAGGACGTAAGCGAGGTTATCAGCTTCTACTTTAACAGCGGGGTTGCGATCGCTCTGCCGGGAAATTTCCTGCCATTCGGCGTCGATACAGGCGACTTTTGCGCTGTGTTCGGGGAGGGTTTCTAGGAGGTTTTTTTGAGTCAAAAGCACCGGAATTTTTGCGTCGGCCAGCATGAAGGAGCGGCGTTCTTGGGGATAAGCAGGATCGAGAGGAACGTAAGCGGCACCGACTTTTAAAATGCCCAAAATGGCCACCAGCATAGACAGCGATCGCTCTAAGCAAATTCCCACCAAAACTTCGGGTTTTACACCTAGAGATTGCAGGTAATGCGCGATTTGGTTGGCTTTGGCATTCAATTCGCGGTAAGTCAATTGTTCATTTTCGCAAATTGCAGCCACTGCATCTGGGGTTCGCTCTGTTTGCGCTGCAAATAATTCGTGAATTGAGGAATTTTTGGGGTAATCCGCTTGGGTGTCGTTCCACTGGACAAGTAATTGCTGGCGTTCGGCTGCGCTCAATAGGGGCAATTCTGACAGTTTCCGCTCAGGATTGGCAGTCATTCCCTCCAGCAAAGTTTGCAGGTGTCCGAGCATTCGCGCGATCGCACTGTCCTCAAAGCAGCTACGATCGAAAATAATTTTCAGCGTCAATTCCGCACCCGGCACCCCCATCACCGTTAGAGGATAATTCGTTGTTTCCAAGGAGCGAATATTCTCTACTTTTAAGTTTGGAATCTTCTCCTGCAAAGAAGCATCCAAAGGATAATTTTCAAAAACGACCAAACTCTCAAATAGAGGCAAACTCCGAGGAACTTCGCTCCACCCCTGCACTTCAACGAGGGGGCTGTACTCATATTGCCGCGCCTCAACTTGTTGCGCTTGGAGTTCTTTCAAGCAGGATAAAATAAAATCCTGTGGGTCAATTTTTACGCGCACTGGCAGAGGATTTACGAACAGCCCCACTACCGATTCAGCACCCATTAAATCTGGCGGTCGCCCGGAGACAACCGTACCAAAAACCACATCTTCTTCGCCGCTGTATCGGCTCAAAAGTAGCGCCCAAGCTGCCTGTACGAGGGTATTTAATGTTAGCTGATGCTGCCGCGCTAAGGATTGCAGTGCGGCGGTGGCTGTTGCAGAAAATATTACCTGCTGTTCGCCACTACTTTCTAAACGGTTTCCCGCGACAATATTGCCCCGGGCGATCGCAGTTGGAGCTGCAAAACCTTTGAGGGTTTGCCGCCAAAATGACTCAGCCGCAGATAAATCTTGCTGGTGCAGCCACGCGATGTAATCCCGATAAGGGCGAGGGCGTTTGAGGTGCAATTCCTCGCCCTGGGAGAAGGCTTGATAAAATGCAAAAACTTCATCAAGAACGATCGCCAGCGACCACCCATCTAAAACTAAGTGGTGGTGGCTCAAAATAAACTGAAAAGTATCTGCTTCTAACTGCGCCTGTGCAATGCGAATTAAGGGAGCTGATGTCAAGTCAAAGCCCTGCTCTCGATCGGCTTTTAGGAACGTTTCTAGCTGCTGTTGTTGTTCGGAGGCCGAGAGATCTCGCCAGTCCATCTGTTGCCAAGATAATGCAGCCTGCTTACGCACCGCTTGCACGGGTTCTTTCAAATTTTTCCACACGAAACAAGTCCGCAAAATGGGATGCCTGTCTACAACTTTTTGCCAACTCTTTCTAAACGCAGAAACATTGAGATCACCGCGCAAGACGCACAGCAGTTGCCCGAAATATACGCCCGATTCTGGCTGGTAAAGCGAATGAAAGAGAATGCCCTGCTGCGCTGGGGAGAGGGGATAAAAATCTTCGATATTGCCATTGATCATATTAAAGCTCTCCCAAAATTGCGGTAATGTTGTCTAAATCGTCCTGGCCCCACTGGCTCCACTTAAACTCTGCAAAGTCAGAAGGAGTGCAGCCGCCGGCGTCGGGGGACTGACAGTATTGAATTAGCGATCGCAGCGATTCTATAAAGCTCGTTGCCAAATTTTCAATGCTTTCTCGTCGGTGAATGTTTTCGCTGTACGTCCAATCTAATTGCAGCTTGCTGCTGGCAATAAATCCGTTAATTTCCAGCAGGTAACCCCGATTTCCGCGCGGGCTGCGGATGGGGCCACTAGGCTCGGAGGACAGCATCAACAAAGAAGATTTCGGCAGCACTTGGTCAAACTGTCCGAGATAGTTAAAGCTTACCTCAGCTTGCGGCAAATTGTGCAAATTTTTAGCAATTTCTGGATTTAAATATTGTAGAACACCGCAGCCAACACCGCGATTTGGCACGGCGCGTAATGGCTCTTTCACTGATTTGATGGCAGCCCCTAGATCGGAATGTTTTTCTGAATTTAACAGGAGTGGGAAAACTGCTGTAAACCAGCCGATTGTGCGCGACAAATCTACTCCTTCAAATATATCTTCGCGCCCGTGACCTTCTAAGTCAACTAACAGTGAGCTATTGCCTGTCCAGCGTTCAAATGCTTGACCTAAAGCAGTTAGCAATACATCATTAATTTGAGTGCGGTAAGCGGCAGGTACTTCTTGCAGGAGCAGTTTTGTTTCTTCAACACTCAAAGCAACGGATACGGTTTTTTCAGATGCAACTAAATTAGCTGCGTTTGGGAAATCTATTGGCAAGCGAGAAGTTGGTTGGTGAGAAAGGGCGAGCCAGTAATCCAACTCTCCCTGCAATTCGGGCGATCGCGCCCACTCGTGCAAGCGTTCTGCCCACTGCTTAAATGAGGTTGTTTTGGGCGGGAGCGCGACTCTTTCGTCGCGGCTAATCTGCCCATAAGCTGTCTGGAAATCCTCAATTAAAATTCGCCATGAAACCCCATCAACCGCTAAGTGATGAATAACCAATAACAAGCGATTTGGCTGATGTTTGCCCAAGTCAAATAGGGCAGCGCGAAGTAATGGCCCCTCTGACAAATTCAAACTGGCTTGCAACTGAGCGGCGGCGGTTTGGAAAGCGGCTTCTCGCTCCTCTGGAGGTAGCGACGACAAATCAATGCAGGTAAACGGAGCAACCTCGTCGGGATTGGCGAGCTCCTGCTGCCAGCCAGATTCTCCTCGCACAAAACGCAGGCGCAGCGAGTCGTGGTGCTTGAGCAATTCTTGCAACACTGACTCAATTAATGCAGGTTCGAGAGGTTGCCGCAACTCTAAAAGCACCGCCTGATTCCAGTGGTGCGGATCGGAGAGATTTTGCTCGAAAAACCAGTGCTGAATCGGTGTCAGAGGAACTTCGCCAATGATTAATCCCTGTTCCGATTGTTGGGGCTGAGCTGTATCGGCAACGGCTGCTAACTGTGCAATGGTTTGGTGTTGAAACAGTTGTTTTGGAGTGAGCCGCAACCCGGCTTGATTGGCTTTAGAAATGACTTGAATGCTGAGGATAGAATCGCCGCCCAATTCAAAGAAATTGTCGTCAATTCCCACTTGTTCTAACCCCAATACTTGCGCCCAAATTTCTGCCAGGATTTTCTCAATAGCCGTGCTTGGCGTGGCGAATGCCTCTTCGAGTTCTGGGCGATCGCGATCCGGTGCGGGAAGCGCCTTGCGATCGACTTTGCCGTTGGGAGTTAGAGGCAACGATTCCAGCATCACGAAGGCAGCAGGCACCATGTATTCCGGCAGCTTTTCTTGCAGGTAGGCACGCAGGTTGCTGATGCTTGGAAGTTCGTCTTGGTTAAGCACTAAATAAGCGACTAAGCGCTTGTTGCCCGAAGTGTCATCGCGCGCGATCGCCACAGCATCCCGCACGGCGGAGTGCTGTCTCAGGGTTTCCTCAATTTCTCCCAATTCGATGCGATAGCCCCGGATTTTCACTTGGCTATCAATTCGCCCCAGGTATTCGATATTTCCATCTGGCAAATAACGCGCCAAGTCGCCAGTTTTGTATAGGCGCGCGTCGGGTGAGTTGCTAAAAGGATTTGGAATAAATTTCTCACTCGTTAATTCGGGACGATTCAGATAGCCTCTGGCCAATCCTGCGCCACCAATATGCAGTTCTCCCGGCACTCCCAGCGGCACGGGATTGAGAGTTCGATCTAATAAATAAATCTGCGTATTCGCAATCGGGCTGCCAATGGGTGGCATTCTCTCGGCACCTTTTTCAATTAAAGCAAAGGTTGAATAGGTGGTATCTTCTGAGGGTCCGTAAAGATTGAAGACTTTCTGAATGTGAGGAAGCTGGTAAAGCTGCTGCGCTAAAGTATTCGGCAGCGGTTCGCCAGCTAAATTGACGGTGCGAACTGTTTCGGGAATGCCGTTGCTTCGCAGCAGTTCTGCGATCGCGCTGGGAACGGTATTAATCAGCGTTACTTTTTCCGCTGTTTTTAAAGTGGGCAGGTGCAAGGCATTTTCTGCCAGGATGGCTGTGCCACCCCAGCAAAGAGGCGCGAATAGCTCGAAAACTGACAAATCAAAGCAAATAGATGTGGAGGCGAGAACTCCTCCGAGTTCTTCGGGCGAAAAAACCTCTTTTGCCCAGTGCAAAAAGGCAACGGCGCTGCGGTGTTCGATCGCAACCCCTTTGGGCCTGCCCGTGGAACCTGACGTATAAATTACATACGCTAACTTAGAGGGGTTTTGCTGATTAAATTTAAAATCCGAACCTGACTTTTCCGAAAAATTCTGTTCCTCTTCCCACCGATCCAATCCGATGACTTTTGCGCTGCATTCTGGCAAAATTTTTAACAATTTTTGCTGGGTTAGCAGCACCGAAATTTGAGCGTCTTCTAACGTGAAAGCTAAGCGATCGCGCGGGTAGGCTGGATCGAGCGGAACGTAAGCGCCCCCGGCTTTGAGAATGCCGAGAATGCCGACAATTGTATCGAGCGATCGCTCGACACAAATTCCCACCAAAACTTCTGGTTTAACGCCGAGTTGTTGCAGGTAATGCGCGAGTTGATTGGCTCGTTCATTCAGCTCGCGGTAGGTGAGTTTTTGGTCTTCAAATACGACTGCAATGGCATCGGGAGTTCGCTCGGCCTGCGCTTCAAATAATTGATGAATGCAGCGATCGCTCGGATAATCGGCGCGGGTGTCATTCCACTCTACTAATAACTGATGCCGCTCTTTTTTGCCCAGCAACGGTAGCTCTTCAATCCGCCGCTCTGGGTTGGCAGCTATACCCTCCAGCAACGTGAGAAAATGCCCCGCCATCCGCCTAATAGTGACCGCATCAAATAAATCTGTACTGTATTCAAACTGACCGCTAATTTCTTCCTGCTTTTCTTCTAAATACAGCGTTAAGTCAACTTTTGCTGTCTGATTCTCAACATCTAAAAGAGTGAGATTGAGTCCGGCTATTGATTCCGCAGCAACAGGTGGAGTTTGCAAAACAAAAGCAACTTGGAACAGTGGATTGTAGCTCAAATTTCGATCGGGTTGCAACTCTTCAACCAGTTTCTCAAACGGCAAATCCTGGTGAGCGTAAGCTTCTAAACTCACCTCCCGAATGCGAGGGAGCAACTGCCGAAAAGTGAGATCGCCTGACAAATCAGTTCGCAATACCAAAGTATTGACAAAAAACCCGATTAGCCCTTGAATTTCCGCTCGGTTGCGGTTGGCGATGGGAGAGCCAACGGGGATATCTGCCTGTCCTGTATAGCGATAGAGCAGCGTTTTAAAGGCTGCTAGCAGCGTCATAAACAGGGTAGCATTTTCCTGGCGGCTGAGCTTTTTGAGGGCTTCTGTTAGCGTTTTGGGGATGAGGAATGATTCTTTCGCGCCCCGATAGGTTTGCACCGGGGGACGGGGGCGATCGGCTGGCAATTCCAGCAAGGGGGGAGCACCACTGAGCTGCTTTTTCCAGTAGTTAAGTTGAGTTTGCAAGCGATCGCCCGCAAGCCATTCCCGCTGCCAAATAGCAAAATCGGCGTACTGTATGGAAAGTTCGGGAAGTGGGGATGGTTTGCCAATCAAAAACGCTTCGTAAAGCGCTGCTAATTCTTGCAGAAAGACTCCGATTGACCAGCCATCAAAAATAATGTGATGCAGCGTCAGCAGCAAGACATATTCCTCAGCATCTAACTGTAGCAAACTAGCTCGCAACAGCGGCCCTTTGGTTAGGTCAAAAGGTTTGCTAGCTTCTTCTGCAGCCAGTTGTTTTACTTTTTCTTCTCGCTCAGTTTCCGCCCATTGTTGCAGGTCTAAAACTTCCAGCCCGAAATTAAATTTCTGACCAACCACCTGCACGGGTTGACCGTCTACAGTGGCAAATGTCGTCCGCAAAGCTTCGTGACGGCGCACAATTTCCTTGAAACTTAGCTCTAGCACTACTACATTTAGCCTGCCTTTTAGTAACACAGCCGCCGGAAGGTTGTAAAAAGGGTTTCCCGGTTCAAATTGGTCAATAAACCACAGTCTTTGCTGGGCAAAAGAGGTGGGAAATGCAAATACTTCTTCTTCGGAAGCATTCGCCGAGTCGCGAGTATCTGTTGGAGGTTTTTCGGAAAAATGCACCGTCATTGGATTAGTAACTGGTAATTGGTAATTGGGATTGCAGCCGATATTTAGGGATTGGTTATGAGTTATTGGCTGCAATCCCATGACTCATCACTGATTTGTGCTTAGCGCAAAGATGACAGTTTCATGCGGTACGCCGATCGCGAAACGGGCGCAATCGCGGGTTCTTCAACGACCGCATTTTTGTTTTTGGCTTCAGAAATATTTTCTGCAAGTACGGCGAGCGATCGTCCTGCAAAAATATCGCACAAAGGCAATTCTATCTGACAAGATTCTCGTACCTTTGCTGCTAATTGAATTGCCAGGAGCGAATTTCCTCCTAGTTCAAAAAAGTTATCGGCAATGCTTAACTGTTCGATGCCGAGAACCCCACAGCAAATTCTCGCTAACATTTCCTCAGTAGGGGTGCGCGGTGCCACAAAAATCTTTTCTGGTTGAATCGCGGCATCCGGTTCAGGCAGTGCCTTGCGGTTAACTTTGCCGTTCGCCGAAAGTGGCAGCGCCTCCAGAATTATAAATGCAGAAGGCACCATATAATCGGGCAGCTTTTCGCTCAGCAATAGGCGCAATTCTTCAACTGCAGGGGCAGCGTTTTGTTGGGGAACGATATATGCTACTAAGCGCTTTTGACTGTGCTTTTCTCCGAATGCGGTGACAATGGATGCTTTGACTGCTGGGTGCTCGTTCAATGCAGCTTCAATTTCTCCGGCTTCGATGCGGAATCCTCGAATTTTAAGGCGGAAATCTTCTCGCCCTAAAAATTCGATATTGCCGTCAGGGAGGAAGCGCCCTAAATCTCCCGTTCGGTACAAGCGATCGCCCGTGACGGGGTGCGTGAGGAAGCTGGCGCGAGTTTTTTCTTCATTCCGCCAGTATCCTTTTGTCAGTCCAACTCCGGCACAGCACATCTCGCCGACAACCCAGACGGGACAGTCTTCGAGCCTTTCATTCAAAATGTAATAGCGTGTATTGGCGATCGGCGATCCGTAGGGAATGCTCTTCCAAGAAGGGTCAACAGTTTCTACCGGATACCAAATGTTCCAAAGGGTAGTTTCCGTTGGCCCGCCGACACTGACAACCCGACATTCACGGACGATCGCCCTTAACCTCTGGGGCAGTGTTACTGGAATCCAGTCTCCACCGAGAAACGCCCAGCGCAAGCACTCTGGCAACACCTCAGAACGTCCGCCAGCGTAATCGAGCAGCATTTCCATCATCGGGGGAACCGAGTTCCAAATGGTGACGCGCTCTTTTACCATCAATTGAACCCAGTGAGCGGGGTCTAGCCGTTGTGCGGCATCGGGAATGACGATCGCTCCTCCGGCTGCTAGGATGCCGAAGATATCGTAAACCGACATATCGTGGTGCAGTGCGGTGACTGCGATCGCGCGATCGCACTCTGCCACATTAAACACTTGATTGGTCTGAGCGATCGCATTGACTGCACCTCGGTGCGCGATCGCCACGCCTTTCGGCAAGCCAGTTGAGCCGGAAGTATAAATCACATACGCTAAATCTTCCGGTTCCTGCACCGACTCCAAAGCTTCGCCGCTTTCTGCCGCCAATTCGTCGGTATCGAGACAAATTCGCCGCACATTTTCCGGCCATTCCAATCGCTGATTTAACTGAGATTGCGTCAAAACAATCTCAACTTCGCCATTTTCCAGCAAATACCACAGCCGCTCTTTTGGTAGCGCCGCATCTACGGGCAAATAAGCTGCCCCGGATGCGAGAATGCCCAGCACAGCGACGATTTGCTCCCATCCTTTTTCCATAACCACGGCAACCAAGTGGTTAGGGCGAGTTCCCAGCTTCCGCAATCGGTGAGCGACTTGATTCGATCTCCGGTATAGTTCCTCATAAGTGAGGGTGCGCGTTGAAGTAATCACGGCGGATTGCTGCGATCGCGAGGCTACTTGCTGGGCAAATAGTTCGTGCAGCAATACATCGGGAATAGGTGCTTCGATGCCGTTAGCGACGGCTTGCTGCTGCAACTGCGCCGTTCCCTGCCAAGCTTCCTCCGAGCTTGCGAGGCGCTGCAACAGGCTGCAGTAGGCGTCAAACATATCGTCAATCATCCCTGGCCCGAAGAGTTCTTCCACCGCATCCCAGCTAAAAGACAGGCCCTGGGCGGTTTCGGTAAATTGCGCGTCTATCCAAACTTGCGGCGTTTGACCGATGATGTGAACCAGTTCTCCCAATTCTTGAATGAGAGAAAAGATAGAGGAATCTTCCCCAGGCGCGTTTTGCGGATCGATCGTAAACACGACCGGCATCAGCGCGGAGGTGGTGCCTTGCGCTTGGGCGAGTTCTCGCAAAACGCGCACGCCGCTGACGTACTGGTGTTCTAAATCTTGCCAAAGCTGTTCTTGCAGTCGCTTGGCCCGTACTTCAAAACTCTCTCGCTTCGAGTTATCTACTTCTAGCAAAGTAAACGAGGCAAATTCTCCAATAATCTCGTCAACTTGAGGGTGGAGGGGAAGGCGATTGAAGCGCGGCACGTTGAGGGTAAACCGAGGCGTTTTGCTCCACAGTCCGAGAACCTCGGCATAGGCAGCTAGCAATAAACCCGTAGGAGTGAGGCTGGCGCGAGCTGTGCGCGTTTTGAGGCGCTGCCAGGTTTGCAAGTCTAAGCGATCGCCCCAGCGTTTAAATCGCGGCTGCGTTAAGGAATTCGGGTGTTTTGCGAGGGGCAATTCCGGCGCTGGTGGTAGGGTTTTGAGGCGATTTCGCCAGTAATCTAAGGATTGCTGGTAAAATGGGGAGTTTTCTAAGGCGATCGCGGCTAACACGCAGTCGCGGAAAGACAGTTGCAACGGCGCGATCGCAGTATTGGGATTGCGGTAAAACTGTACCAAATCGCCAAACAAAATTTGAAAACTCCAGCCGTCTATGCACAAGGCGTCAATGCTGATGTGGAGGCGGATCCGGCGCCCCTTAATTTTGGAAGCGCAAATCTCGAACAGCGGCCAGCGATCGAGCGGCAGCACTTGGTGAGAAAGGCGATCGCGGATTGCTTCGAGTTGTTCGCCGGCAACCTCTGGAGCGAGCGATCGCAAATCCAAAACCTCAATTTTATAAGCGGGTACGTTTTCCAGAATTTGCTGCTGTCCGTTCGGAAGTACGATCGCCCGCAGCATATCGTGACGCTCTACAACTCGCTGCCACGCGAGGCTAAACCGCTCTAAATCTAACTCGTCGCTCTCAATTTCTACATAACCGTGAATGGCAACATTGCCCATTTCAAAAAAGCTATTTCGGCCGATCCAGTACGCCTGCTGCATTTCATTGAGCGGAAATGGTTTGTAGCGATTTTGAGGATCGGGGGCGATCGCGGGCAGTGAAATCAGGGGTTCGCGCGACTGCTGGCTCTTAGCTTGTGCGATCGCAAGTGTCAGACTAGCGACTGTGGGGGATTGAAACAGACAGCGCAGCGATAGCTCGACTTGAAAGCGATCGCGCACCTTGGCAATCAGTTGAGTTGCCAGCAAAGAGTGACCTCCCAACTCAAAGAAATTGTCCTCTATTCCCACCTGTTTTAAGCCGAGAACCTCAGCCCAAATATCAGCTAATACTTGTTCTTCTAAAGTCTCAGGAGCGATAAAATCTGCCTCTGAACTGTTGGTTTCCGGTGCCGGAAGAGCTTTAAAATCTACCTTGCCGTTTGGCGTTAATGGCATCGCTTCTAAAAACATGAAACTGGCAGGCACCATATAATCTGGCAGTTGTTCCCGGAGAAAAGAACGCAGATTTTTAATCAGTGCAGAGTTCCCAATGCTGAGTGCTGAGTTTAAAACGAGGTAGGCGATTAAGCGCTTTGGGCCTGAATCTTCCTCGCGCGCGAGAATGACTGCTTCTTGCACGTCTGGATGTTGGCTGAGTGCGGATTCGATTTCTCCTAACTCAATGCGGAAACCGCGAATTTTCACTTGGCGATCGGTGCGATCGAGAAATTCTAAATTCCCATCGGGGAGATAGCGGACTAAATCGCCTGTTTTGTAAAGGCGATCGCCTGGCACTTTGCTAAAAAGATCGGGAATAAATTTTTCTGTATTCAGATCCGAACGGTTGATATATCCTCTGGCAACCCCCGCACCTCCGATATAAAGTTCGCCTGGAACTCCGATCGGAACGGGTTGCAAATTAGCATCGAGTACATAGGTGCGGGCATTTGGAATTGGACGACCAATCGGCAAGGTTTTTGCGGAGTTTTTAACCGCAGAGGGCGCAGAGGGCGCAGAGGGGAGAGAAGAAGAGGAGGAAGAGGGGAGAGGGTCGCACCACGTGGCGACAATTGTTGTTTCTGTGGGGCCGTAAGTATTGACAAGTCGTACTTTTTCTGAAACGCACTTTTGCCACTGATTCAGGGATGCTGAAAGTGCGGTTTCTCCGCCAATAATTGTCAAGCGCACTGACGGGGGAAATTCTGCTTTTTCGGCGCTGAGTCTGGCAGTTAATTCGCGCCAGTAAGCTGTGGGCAAATCTAAGACGGTGATTTGCCATTTCCGGCATTTTTGCAGGAAGGAAGAAATGCTGTCTAACATGGAATTTCCGCGCAGTACCAAAGTGGCACCTCGCGTTAAACAGGGATAGATTTCTTCGGCGCTGGCGTCGAAGCTGAGGGAAGCAAATTGCAGAATGCGATCGCCTGCTTTAATGCCATATTCGACACTTGCAGCCTGCGTATAATTTGCCAAAGATTGATGCTGCACCATCACTCCCTTTGGCTTGCCAGTAGACCCGGATGTATAGATGATATAAGCGAGGTTTTCTGGCTCAACGGCGCTCTCAGGATTTGACTTATTTTGTTGAGCGATCGCCTGCCATTCTGCATCCAAGCAAATCACACAAATATTCTTTTGGGCTGGCGTTTCTGCTTTCAATTCTGCTTGCGTTAGCAATACCCTAACTCCAGCATCTTCTAACATGAAGGCGAGGCGTTCTTTAGCATAGATGGGGTCTAGGGGCAAATAAGCGCCGCCTGCTTTTAATATGCCTAAAATTCCTACTATAGCATCGAGCGATCGCCCCATATAAACGCCGACTATCGCATCTGGTTTTACGCCGAAAGAGTGCAAATAATGGGCAAGTTGATTCGCGCGATCGTTCAGTTCTCGGTAGGTCAAACTTTGGCATTCAAATTGCACCGCAACCGCCTCAGGGGTTTTCGCAGCCTGCGCTTCAAATAAGCGGTGAATGCAAGCATTTTGAAAAGACTTTATTCGAGTATTATTCCACTCAAATAGAAGTTGCTGGCGCTCTGTTTCTGCAAGCAGCGGTAAATCTGATAAACGCGCGGAGGGATTCGCAACGATGCCTTCTAATAAGTTCTGAAAGTACCTCGCCATTCGCGCGATCGTAGCCGATTCAAATAAGTCTAGGCTGTATTCAAACCACCCTCTAATACCTGTTGCTGTGGCTTCTAATTCCAAGGTTAAATCGAAATTTGCTGTGCCGCTGTGAATCTGTTGGCAGTTCAGGCTTAAACCAGGCAATTCTAAGGCGAATTCCGAGGCATTTTGAAAGGCAAACATCACCTGAAATAAAGGCGAGTGACTTAAATCTCGATTCGGCTGCAATTCTTCTACGAGCTTTTCAAATGGCAATTCTTGGTGTGCATAAGCGCCTAAAGTTAGCTCTCGAATGCGAGCCAGCAACTCTCGAAAAGTGGGATTTCCGCTTAAGTCCGATCGCAGGACTAAAGTATTGACAAAAAAACCAATTAATGATTCGGTTTCGCTGCTGTTGCGGCTGGCAATTGGTGAACCGACGAGGATATCTTCTTGCCCCGTGTAGCGGTAAAGCAGCGTATTGAAGGCTGCCAGCAATGTCATAAATACAGTGGTTTTTTCGCCGCGACTCAATTGCCTAATTGCCTCGGTTAACTGCTCTGGCAATTCCAATAATTGCCGACCTCCCTTGTAACTTTGAACAGTGGGACGAGAAAAGTCTGTTGGTAAATTTAGAACCGCTGCGCTGCCACTTAACTGCTGCTTCCAGTAAGTAAGTTGAGTTTCTAATATTTCTCCCTGCATTTGTTGGCGCTGCCAAGTGGCAAAGTCTGCATACTGAATTGGCAGCGGTGGAAGCGAGGCTAAATCCTTATTAATAAAACCTTCATAAAATGCCGCTAGTTCTCGTAAAAATACACCCAAAGACCACCCATCAAAAATGATATGGTGGGCGGACAAAAGCAGAGTATGTTCTGTTTCAGATAGGCGCAGAAGTTTGGCACGGAGCAGATTTGGTTGAGTTAAATCAAAGGGCAACTCGGCTTCTTCTGCAGACAGTTTTTGCGCTTCTTTCTCGCGTTCCCCAGGGGAGCAATGGCTCAAATCTATCAGCGGCAATGGAAAACTTTTCGCATCAAAAATAACTTGTATCTGTTCTTTTTGCCCACCAGCAAACGCAGTTCTTAAAATCTCGTGCCGCTCGATAATTTTTTCAATACTTTGCCTGAGTGTTTCTGCATTGAGCTGCCCCGTCATCCGAACCGCACCGCAGAGGTTGTAGAAGGGGTTTCCCGGTTCCAATTGGTCGAAGAACCACAAGCGCTCTTGGGCAAAAGACAGGGGGATGTTTTGTAGGCGAGAAACTGCCTGAAGAGACGCCATTGTCGGCGCTTCTGCCAATCTTTCTAAAATTTTTGCTGCCAGTTGAGCAAGGCTTAGTTCCTCGAAGAAGTCTTCTATTGATAAAGCTATTTTTAGAACTGTTTCAATCTGATTTTTAAATTCAAATACCGCCAATGAATCGAAACCAAAATTACTAAAAGCCTCTGCTGATTGGATTTGGTCAAAGCTAACTTTCAGCACTCTCGCTACCTGCTGTCGCAAATAGGTTTCTAACTGTGTCTGCCGTTGTTCTAACTCTGCTGTCAGAAGAATTTCTCGCGTTAGTTGATTGTCGATTTCCACCGAATCAGCTAACTCTAAAAGGCTACTCGCGACCACTTCTAAATTGTCACCTAGAAAGTCAGCATAGGCGGCGCGACGTTGAATTTTACCGCTGGTGGTTTTGGGAATGCTTCCCGGCTTAATCAGCACTACTCCATAAACTTGCACTTCATATTCTTGAGCAATGCTGGAACGGATGGCGCTGATAATTTCCTCGGTATTATCCGGCGCTTTGCGAGATTGTAATTCTTGCACGATAACGAGCTGTTCTTCGCCTGCGACTTCCACCGAGAATGCCGCGATCGCCCCTGGCCGCAAACTGGGATGGCTGCGCTCTGCCGTTCTTTCTATATCTTGGGGGTAAAGATTGCGACCTCGGATGATAATCAAATCTTTGAGTCGCCCTGTAATAAACAGTTCTCGATCGCGTAAAAAGCCTAAATCTCCTGTTCGCAAAAATGGCCCTTCGCTGGTATCTGAAAGATATGCTTGAAAAGTTTTTTCTGTTTCTTCTGGGCGATTCCAATAGCCTCGCGCAACTGTTTCGCCAGCTACCCAAATTTCTCCGACTTCCTGCGGCTGGCATTGCGTCAGAGATTCGGGATTGACAATCGCAACTTTAGTGCCAAATTCAGGGAAACCGCAGCCGACTAAAGTTCTCGCGCCCCCCTCGCCTTCGACAACTTCTACAATGTGATTATTTTCCAGCGCCTCAGCGTCAACAGGTAAGAAAGTCGGTGTTGTCTCGCTGCGAACCGTGGCAATTTTTAGCGTAGTTTCTGCCATTCCGTAAGCAGGACAAAAGGCATCCGGGTGAAAACCGCAGGGCTCAAAAGCTTTGGTAAATCGCTCTAGGGTTTCTTTGTGGATGGGTTCTGCGCCGTTATAGGCCACGCGCCAACTACTCAAGTCGAGCATTTTTTTGCCATCGCCCAAGATTTTGCTTATTTTGCTAGCACACAAGTCGTAAGCAAAATTTGGCCCGCCGCTGTGGGTAGCTTTGTAGCGCGAAATCGCTTCCAACCAGCACATCGGGTTCTGAATAAACGCCGCTGGCGGCATGAAGTAAGAGGGAATTCCCAGATACAAAGGTTTGAGCAATCCGTCAATTAACCCCATGTCGTGAAAGGGGGGAAGCCATGTTACGGCAACGCTTTCGGAATCGTGCTCAAAGCCTCGATGAATGTATTCGATGTTGTACAAAACGTTGGCGTGGCTCACCATTACGCCTTTGGGGGTGGAGGTTGAGCCGGAAGTGTACTGAAGATAAGCCACTTCGTCGGGATGAATGGGTGGCTGCTGCCACTTTTCGCCGTCATCGCAAAGCTCCTCTGCACTCAGCCAACGCATCGCTTTGAGTTCCGGCGCTTGCTCGCATAGCTGCTCTAAATTTTCCAAGTGTCGCGCGGGAGCGATCGCAATTGTTGCTCCTGCATCTAGGGCGATCGCACTAATTTTCGCTAAATTCCGTTTCAGCTTCGGCGGATAGAGGGGAACCGCGATCACTTTGGCGTACAAGCATCCAAAAAAGGCGGCGAGATAGTCCAATCCTGGCGGGAAAAGCAGTAAGGCTCGTTCGCCAGTGAGTCCCAATGTCTGAAGTCGCACGGCGTGCGATCGGGCGATCGCATCTAACTCTCGATAAGTCAAACTGGCGGTTTCAGTTTTTCCGTCTAACAGAAATGTATATTTCTGCTCTGGTTGGTGTAATGCCCTATTTTGCAGGAGTTCTACTAAATTGGTACAACTTTCGGTGAGTTGGTTTCCCTTAATGCTTGCGTCACTCATCGATTTTTTTTACCTATAAGTCTTGTTTGCAGTACGCCAACCAGTTCCGCCAAATTCTTTCCACAGAAATTTTCTGTGAACAGTTGTCGGACATCACGACTCTGCCATCAGCGCGTTTGAGTCTTCAATCCGGGTATTAGCGCTTGTTTTCACGTTTTGTTGTCGATCGCGCTGTTCGGCAATGGCTCCGGGGCGATTTCAGTCCGAGCCAGCTTCGATATCAGCTTCAGGGGCTTTACGGCTATCGACTTTAAGCATACTAGGCTAGATGACATTTATTGTCAAGAGTTCTTGAGCAAATTGGTTGACTCCTATCGTTTCCTATATGACAATCTTTTCTAACTCTTGCCATAGCATTTTAGGCGCTCGTTTGTCTAGCCCTGACAGCAACCATAATAGGCAAGTGCTGCATAACTAGCTAGGGGGGTCTGACCCCCTATATCAAAATGAAATTAGTTTTCATTAGGTAACTCTTGACAGATGTGAGTGCTCTGTTATCTAATTAAGGCACTTTCTCATTAAGAGACCAGCGACTGCTTCCTTTAACCGAGGAAGCTGCCAACCGTGGGCGATCGTCCAGAGCGCCACCGGACTGAGGCGTTCGTCCTCACGCGCCTCCTGGATTCCCAGACAAAGGCCGCTAGCGACCGGAGAATCGGATCGAACTGCGCCCGACAACTAGGTCGTATCTTCCGCAGGTCAGTTTCAGGAGCCACAGAAGACCAGCAATGCTCTCACCAATTCTGTTGTGCAAGCAACGCAAACCACATATCCGAAGTTCTATCAATTGTTGATTCAAGAGTAGTAATGAATAGATCGCAGAAATTATTAAATAGCCTTGGGATCGCAGGAGTCGTGTCGGCGTTAGTCGCTCAGTCGGCGTGCGCTTCCAACATCGCGCAGGTGACGGGTGTTCGCCTCAACCCCACGTCAGAAGGCATTGAAATTATCCTAGACACTGAAGATGGAAGACCCCTGCAAGTCTTCACCACCACCTTTGGCGAAACTTTACAAATTGATGCCATCACCGCTCAACTGCGACTACCGGGGGGAAATGAGTTTCGTCAAGACAAACCGGCTGCCGGAATTGCTTCTGTCACCGTTACTCCTTTAGATAACAACAGCATCCGAATCAGAGTCATTGGCGAGAGGGGTCAACCAGTGGCACGGGTGATTCCTAACGCTGCGGGTCTGATTCTCAGCTTAAAACCCACCTCGGAGATGACTGCTCGCCCGTCTGCACCGGCTCCTACAACACACCGGCCGGGGACACCCGCAGAACCCTTGCCGCCGACAGGGCAGCCGGTAGAGATACCAGCAGAACCCTTGCCGCCGACAGCGCAGCCACCAGGGACGCCCGGAGAACCCTTGCCGCCGACAGCGCAGCCACCAGGGACACCCGGAGAACCCTTGCCGCCTACAGCACAGCCACCTGGGACACCCGGAGAACCCTTGCCACCGACAGCGCAGCCACCTGGGACACCACAGGCGGGGAGAAACCCGATTGAAATCGTCGTCACTGCAACACGAACCTCAGAAAGAGTGACAAACGTGCCACGCTCTATAACGGTGGTAGACTCAGAAGAAATTCAGCGGGACACAGGGGCATCGAGAAATGTCGGGGAAGCTCTGGCAAATCAGGTTCCCGGTTTTGCGCCGCCCACTCAAACTACGACCACTTATGGACAAACTTTGCGGGGTCGCGACGTTTCCGTTCTGATTGACGGCGTGCCGCAAACGACCAATCTTCAATCTTTTGGCAGAGAATTCAGAAACATCGATCCCAGCGCGATCGAGCGTGTTGAAGTAGTGCGGGGGTCTACCGCAATCTACGGCGCTCAGGCTACAGGTGGCGTGATTAATATTATTACTCGCCGGCCAACTGAGGAAAGGCTAACTGCTGTTACTGAAGTGGGCGTCAGTAGCGCTTTAACAAACACAAGAGATGCTTTAGGCTTTAACGCTCAGCAGACGATTTCTGGCCGAACGGGCAATTTCGATCTGACCGGCACTGTCTCGCTCTCTAGAAGTGGAGCTTTTTACGATGCCAAAGGCGATCGCATTCCCTTGTTTGAAATCGGCGGAGATAGCAGCACGCTCTTCAACGTCATGGGCAAAGTCGGGGTAGATTTGGACACCAACCAGCGGCTGCAACTAACGGTCAATCACTATCGCGAAACCCAAGATCCCAATGTGATCCCAGACTTTAGTGTTGACGAACAGGAAGGACGGCAAAAAGCCCGCGCCATCCGAACCGGAAATTTGGATATCGACGGGCAAACACCGGGAAATAAAAGTACACAGCTTAACCTAAGTTACACCCACCAAAACCTTTTTGGCAGCAGCCTTCAAAGTCAAATTTACTATCGAACGAATTCCAATGTAGGTGTTCCTTCAGATTACCGCAGCTCCGAGTTCTTTGGGCCGTTTGTCGGTGTTACTCGTTCGCGAGCCGAGAACGAACAGATAGGAGGTAGACTGGCGATTACCACTCCTTTATCCCGTGCCGAAAATCTTCGATTAACTTGGGGTTCTGACTATATTACTGAAGATAGCAGACAGCGTTTCGACCTGTACGACCCGGAGAGATTTGACGCAAGTGGCGGCCGGGTTTACCGGAAAATCTCCGAGCGTCCTTTCGTCCCTCCTTACACTTTCAACAGCCTTGGCTTTTTCGGTCAAATGGAATGGAATATTGACGATATCGTCATTTTAAGTGGTGGGATACGTCACGAACGCCTCGGGTTAAACGTCAATGATTATACCACTTTTAATGAGCGCCAGATCGAAGGAGGCGAGCGCAAATTTAACGCCACCCTATTTAATACAGGGGCTGTCTATAAAATTAATGACACCTTCAACATATTTGGCAACTTTTCTCAAGGTTTCTCAGTTCCAGATTTCGGCCGCATCCTCCGCCAACCCCCCGAGGATTTTGTCGGAATTGAATCTTCGTTAGAAGTAACTCAACCGCAAAAAGTCAACAGCTACGAAATTGGCATTCGAGGAGGGTGGCAATCCGTGCAAATGTCGCTTGCCGCTTTTTACAATACCTCCGATCTAGGAGTCCGTTTTACACCAGTTGGCAACACAGGCCGCCTGGAACTACAGCGCGCCCCAGAACGCATTTACGGCTTAGAAGGAACTGTGGATTGGCAACCTGGACGAACATGGTCGATCGGCGGGACTGCTACTTATATTCAAGGCAAATATGAGGAGGAAAACCGTTACATCGCCCTCGATAGCAGCCGAATTCCACCGCTCAAGCTAACAGCTTATGTTCAAAACGAAACTTTGCCGGGATGGAACAATCGGTTACAGTTATTATATTCTGGAAATCGCGATCAAGCCTTCAAAGACGGCTCGGATGGCGGCCCGATTAGCAGCTATCTCACACTGGATTACGTCAGCGCGGTTAAAATTGGATCGGGGCTGCTACAAGTCAAAGTCGAGAATTTATTGAATAATCAATATTTTCCCGTGATCTCCCAATACTCCGCTGGATTTGGATCGGATAGCGTTAATTATGCAGGCAGAGGTTTGACTCTCAGTGTTAATTACCGCCTTAACTGGTAATTACAGCAGATTGCAGGTTTATGAGGTAGATTCAATATCCTCGTAGGGACACTCCAAGAACCCATTGGTGTCAATTTAAGCTGTTAGTCTGCCAGTCCTCGCGGCCACCCGCTAGTCCGCCAGTCCGCCAGGGGTTGAAACCCCTGTCTAATAGCTAAAGTCCTCTCAAGAGGACTAATGAGTTGAAAAGTGTTTTTCTCAGTCCTCATAGCGAGGACTTTAGCTTTGAGACAGGGAATTCATTCCCTGTCGGACTAGGGGTTTTACCTTAATGAGAACAGTTAACGGCTTCGAGGAAAATTTCGAGATGAATTTCCGCAAACTCGCATTTAAACTGCACTTGTATTTGGGGTTGGGAGTAGGAATATTTCTAGCAGTAATTGCTTTAACGGGTAGCTTGCTAATTTTCGGCCCCGAAATCGAGCGGTTCTTCAATCCCCACCTCCTGCAAGTAATTCCTCAAGCCGAACGGATACCGCTGGAAAATGTCCTGCAAATTGTCGAAAAAGCTTATCCCCAAAATCAAGCTCTTAGTATCTTGTTGCCACGAGAAGCGAAGGATGTTTGCCAAGTTTCAATGCTGTCAAAGACTGAGGAAATAGTTAGCGTTTATGTCAATCCTTACAGTGGAAAAATTACGGGTTGGCGCCTTGGGAAAGAAACTTTTACAGGTTTTATTTTTACGTTACACGCGGAATTAGCGGGAGGAGAATTCGGTCATCTTGTTGTCGGTATTTGCGGTCTAGTAATGCTAGGATTAACTTTCACTGGCTTGGTTCTGTGGACGGGTTGGCGCAATTTGGCTCGCGGATTCTCTATTAATTGGAAAGCTCACTGGCAGCGGACTGTATTTGATTTACATAACGTTTCTGGCATTGTATCGGTCGCTTTTCTCATACTCATCTCCGCTACAGGGACAGCGATAATTTTTTACGCCCCCGTTGAATCGACTCTGTATTGGCTAACGAATGAAAAGCCACAGCCAGCATTGACTTCTCATCCCCAGTCTAGCAGTTCGAGGCAAAACCTTGACGAAATATTACACCAAGTTAATACCGTTTGGCCGGAAGCTAAAACCACTTTTATTTCTCTGCCTTTGAAGCCTGAAGCAATTTTTAAGGTACGGAAAAAATTTCCCAATGAGCCGCACCCAAACGGGATTAGCACCATTTATCTCGATCAATACAGTGGCGAAATATTGCAGGCTGACAGTGTGAATTCAGCTTCTGTAGCAAATCGAATTCTCAACTCGCTTTATCCGCTACATATTGGCAGCTATGGCGGAATTTACTTGCGGCTGGCACACGCGATCGCAGGATTAGCAGCGTTTGTACTGTTTATTACGGGCGTATTGATGTGGCGGCAGCGGCATTTGGCGAAATTTTACCGCAAGGAGGCGAGACAGCAATATGAAGAATTATCTCCCCTTAGCCAGCAATGGCCTTGGTTTTAATGAGAGCGGCGTGCGGTTTTATGCGGGTGTCATTCTCCTGCCTAAAAAACCCTATCCTCTGAATTTTAAATCCTATCAATCGCCTATTTCATGCAAAAATTTATTCAACTCTGGCTCGGACAAACTGCTTCGATGATTGGCAGCGCTATGTCCGCGTTTGCGCTGACTATTTGGATTTGGGAGTCCACCAGTCAAGTGACGGCTTTGGCTTTGTTGATGTTTTTTATTCAATTGCCGCGCATCTTGCTCGCTCCGGTTGCTGGCATTATCGTCGATCGCTGGAATCGAAAATTTTTGATGGCGATCGGTGATGCGGTTTCAGCTTTGTTAACGCTCACTATCCTATTACTTTATATCAGCCAAAACCTGCAAATATGGCATATATATGTAGCGGCTGCGGTTAACGGAATTTTTGACCAAATTCAGCAGTTAGCTTACTCAGCAGCCATCGCCACAATGATGCCAGAAAAGCATTACAGCCGCGCTAGCAGTTTAAGTTTTTTGGCAAGTTACGGTGCGAGTATTATTGCTCCGACGCTGGCGGGGATTCTCTATTCTGTGATTGGGTTGAGCGGGATTTTTACGATCGACCTGGCAACTTTTACAATCGCGATCGCCACCCTAGTATCTGTCAAAATACCCCAGCCCGCGATCGCCTCCAATCCCCAGCCGACTGGCTTTCACCTATTGCAAGAACTCAGCTTCGGATTCCGCTACATCGTCGAGCGTCCCAGCCTGCTTGCCTTGCTGGTGTCATTTTCGCTATTCTGGTTCGCTCACGACATCGGCGCGGCCCTCTACTCACCGATGATTCTGGCACGCACCGGCAACAATGCCAGAATCCTAGGTACTATCCTTTCAGCCGCCGGCGCAGGCGGCGTTTTAGGAGCATCGATCGTCAGTATTTGGGGCGGTCCCAAACGCCGAATCCGGGGCTTTCTCCTCGGCATGGCAGGCGCGGGCTTGAGTAAAATAGTCTTTGGTTTCGGCCAGGCGCTTTCCATCTGGATTCCCGCTCAATTTTGTTCGTCTTTCAATTTCCCCATCCTCGGCAGTTCCAACGAGGCGATCTGGTTGGCGAAAGTCGCACCAGAGGTACAGGGGCGTGTTTTTGCTACCAGAGCAGTTATCGTGCAATTGGCGTCTGCGATCGGTTTATTGATCGCAGGGCCACTTGCCGATCGCGTCTTTGAACCCGCCATGCAACCGGGAGGTTTTTTAGCAGCTATTTTTGGCCCAATTCTGGGGACAGGTGCCGGTGCTGGCATGGCCTTGTTATACGCTATCTCCGCGCTGGGCTTATTGCTCGTAGCAGTCGGTGGGTATGCTTGCCGACTGCTGCGCGATGCCTAAAGCGGAAAAGGAAAGAGGTCTTTTAACTTCTTCCCTCTTCCCTCTTCCCTCTTCCCTCTTCCCTCTTCCTTCTCCTAGAGTTTCTGGCGCGAACTCAGGTGAGCTTCAATTTCCGATCGCGATCGCCATACAGGGCGCAATTCCTTGCGAGCAAAGAGCTGCGACTGATCGCCTGCGTGGGGCGAACCAGGTTGACTGGCGTTGCCGTAACTGTTTAGCGCCATCGCTTTCACCGGATTCGAGAACTCAATCGCAGCGACAAAAGAATCGCCTGCAACCGCTTGAAAGCGATTGTCTTTCCCAGGAGCGAACCATACTGAGCGAAATACACCCAAATCACCGTCACCTCCATTTGCAGGCAGATTCGCCTCCCCAGGCAATCGGAAGACTTCCCCCCATGCCACATCTAACGCGCCATAAGTTACCTCAACTTTGGTTGCTGTCGCTTCCAGCACCCGCACCGCCTCCGCAGGATTTGCCAACCCGTCTGGCGTCGTTAGCGGCGCATCTTCGCTCCAAGGTTTAGCGAATAACTTATCGTCATCCATCGCTTGTTTCCAAAAGGCAAAGAGCACCGCACCGCGACTGTCAGCATCGACTTTGCGATCCCAAGTGGCGAGAACTTCGGCAGCGCGGCGCGCTTTTTCACTGCCTTGCCGTGCGGCGGGAATTAAATCATCGAGGAGGCGATCGGCGAGTTCTACCTGAGTGGAATGTTTGTATTGCATCAATTCATTGAAAGAGATTTTTGCATCTTCTAAGAGCATTTTTGCCGATCGCTGCGATCGCAAGTCCATCGGGCCGCGCGGTGCCATGTAGGCGGGATATTTATCCGGTGCGATCGGGCTGGGAAACGTCGTCGTCCAGGGGGGATCGTTGGTATTTTGCAACCAACCGCTGGGCGGATCGACAACGCGCGGCAAATCCGCATAGGGATGATTTTTGCTCCACAAAGTCTCTGACGTATTGCCTGCTATCGTGCCTGACCAGTATTTAAAATCTCCTTTTTTGCGTATGGGGACTTGACCGTTAAACAAGTGCATGATATGCCCCTCACGATCGCCATACATGACGGTAAACATGGGAATTTCCAAACGCTTTAAAGCGGTTTCAAATTCAGAAAAATTCTTTGAGCGTGCCATATCCCACCACTGCTGAAGGGCTGCTGGTTTATCGAGTCCGACAACGCGCAGGGCGATCGCTTTGCCCTGTTTTTCTGTGAGAATCGGCCCGTGAACAGAACGCCGCACTACTAGAGATTCCGATCGCAATTTCCCATTCTTTTCTTTGACTTTTAAAACCTTCTCTTCCCTGTCAAATTTTCGGACTTCGCCATCGAAGCGATAGCCATCGTTAGCGAGGGGCAATTCATAGGCATCCCAGCCATCGTGAGTGTTGACAGTATGAGTCCATCCCAAGTTGTCATTAAAGGCGATCGTTAATACAGGAAATCCGACGAGAGTCGCTCCGTAAGCGTTAATTTCTGGGGCAACCAGTTGCGCTTCGTACCATAAATATAAATCCGACCAAGGAAGGTGAGGATTTGCCAATAGCATGGCATTGCCGCTTTGAGAATGGGAAGGAGCGATGGCCCAACCATTAGAGCCTTTGGGGGTATCATTTTCAGCGATATCTTCAACGCTATCTGGCTCGACTATAAAAGTAAAATTGATGACGCGTTGCGCGTGTGCCAATACATCTACGGGTTTGAGGGGCAATGCTACTTTTAATTCTTCGGTGAGCGCCTCTGGGTGTTCTTTTGCATAGGCATTCATTCCGCCAACAAAAGCATCGAGATAGTTGCGAAAAATGGGATTTTGTGATTCATACCACGCCTTGGCGCGATTAGGAATTCCCATAGTTTGCACCCAGCGATCGGATTCCAGATAATCTTCGCCCCAAAATTCAGCAGCTTGCCCGCGAGCTTGCCCGTAAAGACGCAAAATCAGATTACCGTGACTTTGCATCTGCGCCCACCCGAAAGCGTAGAAAAGGCTTTTACTATTCTCTCCGTAAATGTGTGGAATTCCATAGGTATCCCAAAGAATTTGAGTGCCGGTTTGAGGCGCGGCTTGAATCCAATTATTGAGGAGCAAAACTAAAATAAAACTCATCAATAACGAGACAATCTGTCGCCATTTTTTTTTAAGTTGTAGAAACACGGGATATTAATTTGCTAGGGTTAAACTAAGACCTTGCAGCCTTTTCGACAAGCTGCACTAACAAAACGCCGAGGATTTAAAGCCATTTAATCGAGAACAAGAGAGAAAATCATACCAAATCCGATGCCCAAAAAGCTAACCTAGCTACGTCTATTTGCGTCCATCTGCGGTTAAAAAAATAATACCTCTTCGAGAAATCCAGAAAATCCGAAAAAACACCCTATGTAAATCGGATGTGAAATTAAAAGCCCTCCCCTACCCTCACCAAATTGAAAAGCGCTATCAAACGCCGGTGTGCCGACTGTAAAGCACATTATGTCATTGGTGAGGAGGGGAGGAAACAAGTAGGGAGAGATAGGTTATAAGGTTATTTTTGAAGCTGCCCCTGTTGCCAATTTCCCTCTACCTTCGTTCCATCTGCATAGATGTACGAACCTTGACCGTGTTTTTGTCCCTTGAGGAATTCACCTTGATAGCGATCGCCATTGGCGTAAATGCAGGTACCTTTGCCATTGAACTGACCATCGCTAAATTCGCCTTCGCAGCGATCGCCATTCTTAAAAACGTAAGCTCCTTTCCCGCTCATCTTACCCTTGACAAAAGTGCCTTTATAGCTATCTCCATTGGCGAACTCACGGACACCTTCACCACTAAATTCTCCATTGTCAAACGGCCCTTGATAACGTCCCCCTTCTTTAAAAGTAAACAACCCCTGACCTTGAATGTTGCCCTTCACAAACTCTCCTTCATAGCGGTTGCCGTTCGGATATTCGCGAACCCCTTTACCGTGAAACTGCCCTTCACTAAATGGCCCCTCATAACGGCCTCCTTCAGCAAAAGTATAAATTCCCTGCCCGTGAGGCACGTTATTCAGCAACTCTCCTTCGTAGCGGTTCTTATTAGCATATTGACAGACGCCTTTGCCGTTAACTTTTCCTTCTTTAATATCTCCTTCGCAACGAGTGCCATTACTGAATGTAAAAGCCCCTCGACCGCTGGGAGAACTATTGGTAAAAGAGCCTTCGTAACGAATGCCGTTAGTTGAGGTAAAAGTGCCTGTACCATCGAACTCACCGTCTTTAAAAGTACCTTCATAGCGGTTGCCGTTAGGAAATTCGCGGACACCTTGACCGTTGAATTCACCATCGGCAAATTCTCCTTGGTATCGACCTTCTTCTTTAAAGGTATAGATGCCTTTACCGTGAGGTTTGCCGTTGAGAAATTGGCCTTCGTAGCGATCGCCGTTGGCATATTGACAATTGCCCGGGCCGCTGAGTTTTCCCTCACTCAATTCTCCCTCGCAACGTCCGCCATCGGGTAAAGTAATTACTCCTGCCATTGCGCTGTCAGGGTTGGCAAACAACACAGCCATTCCCAAGTTGGAACCAAGTAATAGAGCGAGTCCAACTCGCTGAAGTTTACTTAATATTGCTGACGACATTCCCAAATTCATAATTCACAAAAAATTCAAATTTTAACGTTGCTATTCATTGGACGGTGCTATAGAATTCCCAGCCAAATTGCTAGAGTTTAAAAAAAATCCCTAGTCATCGAGCCGGAAGGTAATGGATGCTCTTTCTCCTTGAATGCCATTTTCTGATGAGGCAAGTTTCAATTTTTCTACTGCTTTAATAGCTGCGCGATTGAAGTCTTCGTGCTGGCTCGGAGTCACGATCTTGATGTTGAATGGCTTACCGTTGGGGTCAACGTCAAACATGACTTCCACTGTGGCTTCCTGCGGTAGTCTGCTGGCGGAGCTGGGATCTTCAGCTCCACCGCAGCTAATGCAAGTGGCGGGAGGCGGGCCGGGAGGGCGCGAAGGACTCCCCTCTCTTGCTGGATTTGTCGGTTTTGGTACCGGCCCCGAACCGCTGCCAAATGGCTCTGACGAACCCCCGCCGCCATTTCCACCTCCACCGGGTGATGAGTTCGATGCACTTCCTCCAGGGCTACCAGAGGAGGCACCCTGAAATTGCCCTTCACTAAATTGCCCCTCATAACGACCTCCTTCAGCAAAGGTATAAATTCCCTGCCCGTGAGGCACGTTATTCAGCAACTCTCCTTCGTAGCGGTTCTTATTAGCATATTGACAGACGCCTTTGCCGTTAACTTTTCCTTCTTTAATATCTCCTTCGCAACGAGTGCCGTTACTGAACGTAAAAGCCCCGCGACCGCTGGGAGAACCATTGGTAAAAGAGCCTTCATAGCGGTTGCCGTTAGGAAATTCGCGGACACCTTGACCGTTGAATTCACCATCGGCAAATTCTCCTTGGTATCGACCTTCTTCTTTAAAGGTATAAATTCCTTGACCGTGAGGTTTGCCGTTGAGAAATTGGCCTTCGTAGCGATCGCCGCTGGCATATTGACAACTGCCCGGGCCGCTGAGTTTTCCCTCACTCAATTCTCCCTCGCAACGTCCGCCATCGGGTAAAGTAATTACTCCTGCCATTGCGCTGTGAGAGTTGGCAAACAACAAAGCAATTCCCAAGTTGGAACCAAGTAATAGAGCGAGTCCAACTCGCTGAAGTTTACTTAATATTGCTGACGACATTCCCAAATTCATAATTCACAAAAAATTCAACTTTTAACTTTGCTATTCCTTTTACTATTCCTTGGACGGTGCTATAGAATTTCCAGCGAAATTGCTAGAGTCTCAAAAAAATCCCTAGTCAGTGAGCAGGAAGGTAATGGTTATTCTTTCTCCTTGAATGCCACTCTCTGATGGGGCATATTTCCTTTCTTCTACTGTTTTCATCGCTGCGCGATTCAAGTCGTTGTATTTGCTAGGAGTCAAGATCTTGATGTTGACTGTCTTACCGTTGGGGTCAATGTCACAAATGAGTTCCACTTGGCCTTGGCGCCCTTCTTCTCTGGCTGCGCTCGGATAGTTAGGTTTACCGCAGCCACTAATGCAAGTGCCTCCAGGCGTGCCGGGAGCGCGCGAAGGACTCCCCCCTCTTCCTGGATTTGTCGGTTTTTGCCCTGACCCCGAACCGCTTCCAGAGCCTCCGCCTCCACGACCTCCGCCTCCAGAACCTCCGCCTCCAGGGCCTCCGCTTCCAGAGCCTCCGCTTCCAGAGCCTCCGCTTCCAGAGCCTCCGCCTCCAGGGCCTCCGCCTCCAGAGCCCGGTAAGCCAGCCGTCGTCGATCTTCCCAATCGCCCCGAACCATCCCCAAATGGCTCTGAGGAAGGTAGGTCGCCATTTTCGCTGGCGCCAGATGGTGAGTTCGACCCACTTCCTCCAGGGCTTCCACCTCCAGGGCTTCCGCCTCCGGGGCCACCAGAGGCAAGGTTTCCTAAACCTCCGATCGCATTTCCAGAATTGCCTCCGCCTCCTGGCCTAGTAGCTGTGACTGGCGAGCCGGCCCCGGGCGATCGCTGTAGGGGCCCGGAAGAAGGATTTAATGGCTCTGAGGAAGGTTCCCCGCTACCCGCCGAAGCAGATGAGGAGAGCGGGTTATTTTTTTCTGGGCTGTCGGAGGAGTTGGGATTTCCAGCATCTTTTGTAAAGTCTGGGAGACTCGCAGCACCCTTGGGGCGGGAGGCGGTAACGGGTGGTTCGCTTTTTGGAGGATCGGGCGAAGGGGTTTCCGGTTCCTGGGCGATCGGGGTTTTAGGAGTTTCTGGGGGATTGAAATCCTGTTGAGGTGGGGGGGAAGGCTCCCGAGGAGTTGGTGGCGGAGTTTCCGTTAAGGGCAACTCTTTCTTAATCTCTGGTGGTGGCGTTACCGCTACCGGTGGCTCCTTGGGAATCGGCGGGGGCGTTGCAGCTACTGGTGGCTCTTCTGGAATCGGCGGTGGCGTTACCGCTACCGGTGGCTCCTCTGGAATCGGCGGTGGCGTTACCGCTACCGGTGGCTCCTCTGGAATCGGCGGGGGCGTTGCCGCTACGGGTGACTCCTCTGGAATCGGCGGGGGCGTTGCCGCTACCGGTGGCTCCTCTGCGGGAGTTGGCTCTGGTGGAGGTTCTGGTTTGAAAGTTTCAGGCGGGGGAGATGCCTTTTCTGGAATAGTCGGCTCTGGCTCGGTTTCCTCTACTTTAGGCTCATCAAGCATAACAACTTCAATGGGTTCCTCTGCAAATTCAGCAGGTTTGACCAAGTTGAGGCTCAACGGCAGCGCGACACCGTGCAGGAAGGCTGAGCCTAACAGACTGAGCACCAGAACTTTTTTGAGAGCTTCTTCTTGTTGTTCTCTTTGCGTCGCCGAAATATTTGAAAAACTCATGCCTTATCAATCTCCTTGATGGATGGGTTGGCAACGTCCTCGCTGGCTCCCCCACATAACCCGAAACAAGCTACCAAGTGTCGGTTGAGCTTGCTATCAATGATGAACCTACCCATCCTATAAGAAGACTGTCACCCTGTTCAAGACTCTTGCAATTAATTTTCATTATTTTATTTTGATATAGCGAGTAGACGCTACCAATCAGCATTTCCTTTGGGTGCGCCTACGTCGCTCTCGTGGGTGCTGTCAATTTTCTGATTCGGGCAGGGCAAGGTTCCAAAATGCCTTAACTGCAATACTCTACCCCGCAATCTTCCAAAAACTTTCCACATTCTCAAGCTTTTGATAGATTATAAATAATAAGTGAATTTAATCTGTCTACAACTATTTAATAGTTTATTGTTATAACTAAGGGTGGATGATGGCTTGACAAACTATAGATTTTGTGGAAACCTAGTTGAGAATCTTTTAAATTATTGAAGATTATTGTCAAGTCCTAACGTAAATCTTTAGCAAGCAAGCAGTGGGAGAAAAATCGGTCGAGATCAAAGTAGAAGCATTTTGGGTAAAGACGAACATAGTCACTACAGGTAATGCGTTTGCGCGATCGCGATCGCGCTTGAGTGAAACAATTCGCAGCCTGAATCACTTGTGCCGACTTGACGCAAAAACTGTACCAGCCTTCGATCGGGCTAATTGCACCACCATTAGGCAGCTTGCGATCACTCAACACAGCTAACGAGAATACAAACTAATGGATAATTTAATTTACATTTTTCGCGCTGGGGGCATTGTTTCTTGGCCGCTGCTTGCCTCGTCAATCGCAGCAGTCGCACTGATTATAGAGCGTCTTGTCTTTTGGTTTAAAGTGAATCGGCGACAGCGGCGGGTCGTCCGGGAAGTGCTAAAACTTTACAGTCAAAACCCCGATTCCGCAATCAAAAAGTTACAAGTAAACGCTGATTTGCCCTTAGCCAGAATTTTTTTGGAAGCATTAGAATTAGACTCGCCCAACATCGAAGAATTTCGTTTGGTCTTAGAGAGTGCAGCTCAGGCAGAAATCCCCGTTTTGAAGCGATTCAATACAATATTTGATACCATTATCACCCTCTCCCCGTTATTTGGGTTGCTCGGAACTGTTTTGGGCTTAATTACCACCTTTGACTCCCTCAAAATCGGAGATGCTGCAGGCACCAATGCCGCGGGCGTTACCGGGGGGATTAGCGAAGCCCTCGTTTCTACGGCAATGGGGTTAGTGGTGGCAATCTTTACGCTCGTATTTGCCAATATGTTTCGTGGGTTTTACTTACAGCAGATAGCTTTTATGCAGGAAGCCGGAGGCCAGCTAGAGCTATTGTACCGTCACTACTACGAAAAACTACCAAGAGAATCTAACTATGCGCCTACCCGATGAACCTGATAGTATTCCCCAGATCAACATCGTGCCACTGATTGATGTAACCTTCGCCATATTGACGTTTTTCATTGTTTCCTCTTTGTCTTTATCCAAATCCGAGGGTCTACCCGTAAATTTACCGAAAGCATCAACCTCTCAAGTTCAGGACTCGCCTGCTAAAATTACCGTCACGCTTGATGCTCAGGGAAAATTCATGGTTGATAGAAAGTCAGTCAACTTAGACCAGATTGAGAGTACGGTGCGACAAGTGATGGGTTCAAATCCGAGCGCCTTAATTGTGCTGAATGCCGATAAAAGCGTCAATCACGGAAATGTGGTGGAAGTCATGGATCGATTACGCCGAATTAAGGGAGCTAAGTTAGGGATTGCTACCACAAAGTAGAGAGTTCCTATAATTACTAATTTGTAATTCCATTACAGCATTAAACAGGAATTCCCCCGTACAAATTTACTAAAAAAGCTTGTAAGCCTGATTAAAAGGTAGTCCTGAATAGTCTGTATGATTCAGGACTTTATTTAGGGCTTGCTGAATAAGCGATAGCGCTTGACGTAGCCTGGGTTATTCGAGCGCGCGATCGAGAGTAAAGTGCAAGA